>JBIPMI010000133.1:0-8250 GCA_044369215.1 Bacteroidia bacterium
AACCCTGCAGCGTGTTCTATACGTTTGTTTCTGGTAGTTTTCAAAAGCTTCAATCTGAATTTCTTCAAACTTCAAAGCATGCTGAAACCAGGCAATACAAGGCAAATAATGTAAAGTAAAAACCGGATTCATTTTAAAACAATGGTATGGATACCCATTTCATAATCTTTTGAAATGGCATCTTTGATGAGTAAATAATCTGTTTCTCTGTTCACATAATCCAAAGCACTACAATCTAAAATCAGAATTCGCTGATCGTTTTGCTGATTCAGGTATTCAAAATAAGCCGTCTGAAGGCTTTCTAGGTATTCTGGTGAAATCTCTTGTTCATAAGCCCTGCCCCTGTTTTTAATTTGCCACAAAAGCTTTTCTACAGGATTGTGCAAGTAAACCAACAAATCAGGTTTTCTTAATTGTAATTGAATGATGCTAAAAACCTTTGAATACAATTCGTATTCATCTTCATCTAAATTCACTTTTGAAAACAGCAAACATTTAGCAAACAGATAATCAGAAACAGTGTGTTTAGTGAATAAATCCTGCTCGTTTAATTGTCCTTTTAACTGATTGAATCTTGCTGCCAAAAAACTCATTTCCAAAGGAAAAGCATAACGTCTGGCATCCTTATAAAACTTGGGAAGAAAGGAATTGTCTTCAAACTCTTCTAATACCAATCTGGCTTGCAATTCAGATGCAAGTTTATTGGCCAGACTGGTTTTTCCGGAGCCAATATTACCTTCAATGGCAATAAACGAATATGGAATTTCGGTGAGATTCAATAGCGCAATTTGTGTAGGAAAGATGAAATGCTACTTACAATTTTTCCACGTCGAGTAAATCTTCGCAGTTTTTGAGTAATTCGGCATTAGTTAATTGTAGCAAAGGATGTACAAAATCAGGACTTATCTCACAAAGTGGAACCAATGTAAATCTTCTTTGATGCAAATATGGATGAGGAACCTGAAGATTATGATACTGAATGATTTCCGAACCAAAATACAAGATATCGATATCAATAATTCTTTCAGCCCATTTTTCTATACGAATGCGACCTAATTCCAACTCTGTTTGAAGGATTTTTTTTAATAAATCTTGTGGATTTAACTCGGTTTCAATCTCTAAACATTGGTTTAAAAAAGGATTTTGATTGGTCTTTCCCCAAGCAGCAGTTTTGTAAACCGATGAAATTTTGATTACCTCAATGGGTAATTTTTTAAGTGCTTCAATGGCATTATTTAAATGAGCAAATGCATCACCCATATTGGAACCTAAAAGCAAATAGATACCTTTGTTCATTGCCACAAAGAAAATATTTTATTTTGGCATTTAATTTGCAAATCGATAAGCATGAAAAAAACTACACTCATTATACTAAGTTGCCTAAGTTTATTTGTTGTTTCTTGTCAGAAAGACACCGACTTAATACCTGAGGACCAATCACTAACAGCGACCGATTTCATTGGCACATGGAAAAGAGATAGTGTTTTATTAAACGAAGTGAGTTCAAGTGGAAAAAGAACTAGGGTAGAATCATTGGTAAACAATGGTACTTATTTGTTTAATTCAGACAAATCGAGCGGTCTTTTAAGTGTAGATGGAGATGATTATGCCATTACTTGGTCGGGAGCAACAGGCAGCATTACCATTAGTGAACCTGATTGGCTTTCACAAAAATACAGCACTTCACTAATCAGCGGAACTAAAGTAAAATTGCTTGGTACAGCAACTATTGATGGAGTTTTGAATGAAAGAATACTGTATTTGAGTAAGAAATAATTAAATCAATTCCTTCAATCTTTCTAAAATCCTAACCATCGCATAAGTATCTAACTTACAATATTCCAATAAAGCTTTTCTTTGGGCTTCATATGCAACAGGACTTTGTGATTTCAATTGTCCGTAAACCAAACTTGCAGTGCCACCTTCCTGAATTTGAAGGGCTGAATAACTTAAGTCTGAAATCAAATGAGGCAAAATGGTTTTAATACTATGCGAGCCTTTTAAAGCAGGATGATAATACCAACGTTGCTGAAATGGTAACATCAAATCTTTCATTCTATCAACCAAAGCCAATAATTCTTTTTCATATTTAGGGAACAACCTGCTAAGTTCCAAAATCACACTTTTTTCAAACGACATATTATAAGTGATGATACTTCCTTTATCGCCTAAATCACTGAGCATTTGTTTAACCAAATCCTCTCTTGGATCAGTATCTCCATCACCTAAAAACTCAAAATGTAATAAGTCAGATTTTTTATTTTTTTGTTGGTGAAGTGAATATTGAAACGGTATTCGCTGGTAAGGTTTCATGCCATCATATTCAGGAATGGCAGGTTGGTAGGTTTCGAAATCGAAATAAGACAAAGGATATTCCAAAGATTTAATAAATCCTTTTAATGATTGTTTGTGGATATAAGTTTCATTTTTCTTAAAAGCATCCAATTGAAATTTTGCTCTTGGTGGCAAATACGCATTTTTAGGAATATCTTGCATAAAGTAAATGTCTTCATCGAAGAAGGTCCAGCCGGCACCATTGCTTAAATCAAGTACAGAATTTTCTTCAGGAAAATCCTTCCAACAATGTCCTGTAAAATCACATTCATAAGGAGAAAAACAATGTTGTCCAATGACTTTTATTGGTTCAATTTTTTTTTCTAACATCTTTTTTAATGATTCTATTGATGTTTCAACCTGATGTTGCTGCTTTTTGATTTCTTTTAAAACACTTTGAACTGCAAAAAATTTCCCCACCTCAAATGGACCATTTTTAATATAGGTATTATCGACATAAACAATTGAAAAATCTGCTATTTCAAGTCCTTTTTGTTTTAAAACCCAATATTGCAAAGCAGCATCATCAATATGCTGTGATTTAACTGAAGTGCTTGATTTTACTTCATAAACAAACCATTTATTATTTTTCTTCACCATGATATCCAAGGCACACATCACTCCATTTGCTATAAAAGTGGGTTCGTATAATACATAATGTGTATCTAAAACCTTTTCTGTTTTTATAGCAGATTTGGGATAGGAATAGGAATTCTCCGGACTTAAATCAATACCACCTGAAAACAATGTTCTGGCAATAATTCCAATATCAGTTCCTTGCTGAAATATAAATTCCTGCCCTTCATCTAAGGGATTCCTTAATTCACTTTTAAACTTATGAAAATACAGTCGTTTTGGGCACTGACATCCATACAGGTAGGTTGATTTCGATAAAATAAAACTCATAAAAAAGAAAGGTACGAAAAAAACAAAAGACCCAAAACTTTTAAACTTTGTTTTCAAGGTACTTTGAAAAGGAATGCATGTTTTACTTTTGTTTTCAAGGATTTATAAAGTAATTGCAAATCAAACAAAATCAAAAATTGAAAGTTGCAAGTTTAAATGATATTAGGAAATCGATGAAAAATCTGGACCCAGCTGAGATGGAGGAAATCATACTTAGGCTGGCCAAATTTAAAGTTGATAACAAAGCATTACTCAACTACCTTTTATATGAAAGAGCTGATGAGGAAAATTATATCAAAGATGTAAAAATTGAAATCTCACAAGTGTTTTCAGATACCAATACTAGCTCTCAGTATTTAGCTAAAAAGACCATCCGTAAGGCATTAAAAATTTGCAACAATCACATTAAATATTCAGTATTAACAGGCACTTCCATTGAACTGCTAATGCATTTTTGTTTTGAACTAAAAGACTTAGGATTCAATTTAAAAGGCAATCATGTATTGGCTAATTTGTATCAGCGACAAATTAAAAGAATCGAACAAAGCATCAATACATTACATGAAGATTTGCAATACGATTACAACAAGGAATTAGAAAAACTTTATAGTTGATGGAAGCCTTTTACTTTTCTTTACTTGTGAATACATTGTATTTTCTAGCTGATGTTTTTATCAAACTTGGAAGTTTACAGTACTCTGCTGCCAGACTTATTTTCATAAGAAGTATATTTTCTGTTATGTTTGCTTTGATATTGATTCCCGTTTTTGATAAAAGTTTCCTGTTTCCAAATCAATTTACCTTATTAGAACTTATAGGATGTTCTGTTTTAAATGCTTTTGGTTTGTATGCCTATATCAAAGCATTACAGAAAATTCATTTTGTGAATGTGGCCATTATAGGCGTTGCAGGAGCAATGATTCACTATTTAATAGCTGGAATCATCGAACAAAAATTACCCGGAATCTGGTTTTACTTGGCATCCATCATTTGTGTTTTAGGAATAATCATTCAATGGAAAGGACTGCAAAATAAAGATGGATTGATGTGGGCAGTAATTAGTGCGATTGCATGGGGATTTGGTTATGCATTGTTATCGTTTCCATTACAAAATACTTCAGCATCGATGAGTACATTTATTTCAGAATTAACATTATTAGTTTGCAGTTTTCCTTTCATTTTAAAGGAAGAAAGTAAACTAATCTCTGAATTAAAAAATACATGGAAACTCGCTCTAGTAGCCATTTTCACTATCAGTGGTTCTGTATTATTGAATATTAGTTATACCAAGTTTAATTTAAACCTAATGGGATTTATGCAATTGGCCTTTTTTCCTTATTCTTTGCTAGCAGGATTTTTCATTTTTAAAGAGAAATTAGCCAAAAGAGAATGGATAGGAATTGGTTTGATTGGAATTGGATTGGTTATTTACTTTTTCAAAGTTTCAGCTTGATCAAATAATTGGTTGTTCATCCAGATATGATTACCTTGTTTTTCTAAAGATGCAATTGCAACCAATGCTTTTGCAACTTGAATTCCTTCAATCGCTTTATAGGCTTTTAATGGACCCATTAAAAATAAATTGATTGGCTTAGCTAATAACTTAAATATACTCTCACCTATTCTTTGTTCTTTTCTTTCACCTAGTAATAAAGATGGTCTAATAGCATGAAAGGCTGAATAACCTAGGCTTGCCAAATCTTTTTCTGTTTCACCTTTTAGTTTTGAATAAAAGATTGAAGAGTTGATATCAGCGCCCATTGATGAAACCATTAAATATTGTTTAGCTCCTTTTTCAAGACAAATTTTTCCAATATTTACAGGAATATCATGATCGATTTTACGGTAATCATTTTGATTTGGAGTTTTCGCTTTAGTTGTTCCAATGCAACAAAAAACATCGTCAACATTAAAGTAAGTTGCGCTAGAATCCAGAGAATCGTAAGAAACAATTTCCTGCTGTAATTTAGGATGAGATATGATAAGGTCTTTCCTTGTGAGGGCAATAATTTTAGAGTATCTATCGCTTTTAATTAATTCAAATAATAAATGTCTACCTATAAGTCCATTTGAACCAATAACCAATGCTGTTTTCATTGAGCAATATTAACGCACTTTAAGCAATTCCGGTTGAGAATTCGCCCAATTGTAGATTTCATCTGCCAGAATATTTGCCGGAATTGAGTTATAACCATCTGTACTTTTGCCTAAAACGCCACGTATTGTCTTTACAAAACTTAATAATTTACGTCTTGGAGTAATCCAATGTTTAGGTTTATTAATTTTTCCAACCCTAATAATATGAAAATCTTCAAAACCTAAAGCTGAAATTTCTTGCTCCAATTGTTTTCTTTGACGCATTTCAGGGTCATTTGAATTTAATTTATCAATTGTAGGATTTAATAATAAAAATCTTTTTATACCAGCTTCTTTAGCCATTTTAGCTACTGAAATAGGATATACATAAACAAGATTATTGATTTCTGTTTGAACTTTTGCGTTTACATAATCCTTACCCAATAAACAAAATACTTCATCACAAGATTCAAATATTACTTTATGTGGTTCTAAATTTGTAAAGTCAACAATATGTTTAATGAGGTGAATGTTTTTTTGCTTCCTGTCATCTCTTCTAGAAAGTGTAATAACTCTTCTATAGCTTCTGCTAACCAAAAGTTTCTCAATTAATTTTTTGCCGGTATGTCCCGACATTCCAACTACCATTGCTGTACGCATATTACGAATAAAGTTTTTTTTAAGAGATTTTGCAATTCAAACTTAAAATTTGTTAAAAATACTATTGTAATAGCATTAAAATTAGGCTGAATTGATGATTTAACCAAACCCTAATATTAAACGAACATAGGATAAATACTGTTAATATGTAATTGATAATCAATAATTCTCATTTTTTCAACAATTTCATCTTTTGATAGCCAATGGAGATGTTTAATGATACATTCTTTTTCTTCAATAACTCCGGGCTAAAGCCGCGGAGCTATTGAAGAATGTAAAATTTGTAATTACACAAAATTTTGCTGATTCCTCAATTGCCATGTTGGCTTTAGCCCATGGATATTGAGGAATTAAAATTTATCCAACTTTTTATTGAAAGCACAATTACAGTTCAATATTAAATTGTTAGCTATTTCACCAAATTAAACTTGGATAAAACAAATTGAAAAGCCTTTTCAATTTTACCATTAGTAACATTTAAATATTTTTCGAAACGGGCTTTTGAAATAGCCATTTCAAATTCGTCTTAATTCATATTTTTTTATTTTTTTTGAATCAATATTAGGAAATTCAAAAACAAGTAGTAAGATTTACATCGTTATCCCGGTTGTCCCTGATGCAAATCAAACAGTCGGGTTTTTGTTTTTTATGGGGTAAATGAATTGAAAATTTTAATAATCAAGTATTTACGTCAATTACAATCCATCTTCAAAATTCCAAAACCAGAATCTTTTCGTAAGTGTCAAATTGTATTTAATGGCAAATTTCACCTAATTTAGGAAAACCTTAATCGATTTAAGGCAACATCAAATATTTCCGTTTTTACAATTAATTATCCCCTTATCAAAACTATTTTATCATTCTGATTTAATACAATATTTTTGAATCAAATTTTAAATAACAAATGATTACTAATCATGAAATCGACTACCGCATTTTTGGAAGTGAAATGCAATGTGTAGAAATTGAATTAGATCCTCAAGAAACTGTAATGGCAGAGCCGGGCAGTTTTATGATGATGAATGATGGCGTAGAAATGAATACCATTTTTGGTGATGGTTCTCAACAGCAAAGTGGAATTTTCGGTAAGTTAATGTCGGCTGGAAAAAGACTTTTAACTGGTGAAAGTTTATTTATGACAGCTTACACCAATATGGGTTCAGGCAAAAAGCAAGTAACATTTGCATCACCTTATCCAGGAAAAATCATTCCAATGGATTTGCACAGATTAGGTGGAAAAATTACCTGTCAGAAAGATTCATTCTTATGCGCTGCAAAAGGTGTAAGCGTTGGAATTGAGTTTCAAAAGAAATTAGGTACCGGTTTATTTGGAGGTGAAGGTTTTATCATGCAAAAATTAGAAGGTGATGGTTTGGCCTTTTTACATGCAGGTGGACATGTTGAAGAAAGAGAATTGAAACCTGGAGAAATGTTAAAAATAGATACTGGTTGTATTGTTGCTTTCACTAAAGAAGTTGATTACGATATTCAATTTGTAGGTGGAATTAAAAATACACTTTTCGGTGGAGAAGGTGTTTTTTATGCTACTTTAAGAGGCCCTGGTAAAGTTTGGATTCAATCATTACCAATTTCAAGATTAGCAGGAAGAATTCTAAGTTATGGTTCAGTTGGCGGTAGACGAGAAGAAGGTGGAATTTTAGGCGGTTTAGGTAATATTTTAGACGGAGACGGCTATTAATCGAGATAAAATGCTTTTAAAGTCCTTTAAGAATCAGATTCTTAAAGGACTTTTCTTTTGCAATTATTTGAATAATATGAGGTTTGAATAGGATTTTCTTAATTTGCCAGACCAGCAAAATTAAAGCAAAATGACATCTTTCAGCAAAATCGACGTTCACGCTCATATTCTACCCCAGTTTATGCCAAACCTTAAAGATAAATATGGTTATGGTGATGAATTCATTTACTTAGATCATTTCCAACCTGGTCGAGCAAATATGATGAAGGCCGATGGAACTTTTTTTAGGGCAATCGATGAACTTTGCTGGAATCCTGAATCTATTCTTGAACATATGGATAAACACCATGTTCAAATGATGGCATTGTCAATTGTTCCTGTTTTATTTTATTATTGGGCTGAACCAGAACATACACTTGATTGGTCGAAATATTATAATAACCATGTTGCTAAAATTCAGGAAACCTACCCTACCCGCTTTGTTGGTTTAGGAACTTTGCCCATGCAAGATATCGATTTAGCATGCCAAGAGCTTTCACGTTGCAAACACGAATTAAACCTTCCTGGAGTTGAAA
>JBIPMI010000004.1:0-25675 GCA_044369215.1 Bacteroidia bacterium
TTAAAGAGGAGTTTAACAAAGCTGCTACAACTAGATTTGGTTCAGGATGGGCATGGTTAAGCGTAAATGCTGATAAAAAATTAGTAGTTTCTTCAACTCCAAATCAAGACAATCCTTTAATGGATGTAGCTGATGTAAAAGGAACTCCAATTTTAGGATTAGATGTTTGGGAACATGCTTATTATTTGCATTACCAAAACCGCAGACCTGATTATATTGGTGCATTCTGGCATGTAATCAACTGGACAGAAGTAAGTAGAATGTATGCTGAAGCTGTAAAATAATTTATTCGAAATTCAGGAACCGCATTCAATTTTGGATGCGGTTTTTTTGTGTCTTTTTTGAATTGTTTATTTGTTATAACTCGCTAAATCTATACTTTTTTAGGTAGATTTAGCGAGTTATACTGTTTTATGAAAACAGTATCGACATATCAAAACTATTCTGAACAAGCTCGTCGGAGTAGTTATTGGCTTTAATTCCATAGCTACTGATTAAACATAAATGAACTGCGTTTTTTGTTTGTGATTCACTTTTAAATGTGCTGATTTTATTTCTCAGGTTATTGGCATAAGTTTTATCAATGCTAAATTCATTGATAGAGAATTTCATTTCACATAAATTAATTATCTGGTCTTTTCTTTCAATCAGTAAATCGATTTGTGCCCCGTTTTCACTTTTCGAACTTCTCCATGAACCAACTTTGCTTTGAATTCCACTTATTCCCAATGCAGTTTTTATGTGGTGTAAATGAGTTAAACAAACCAATTCAAAAGCATATCCTGCCCAAGTTCTATGAATTGGAGTATCAAGAATATTCAGCCATTGGTTTTCATTGTCATATTTATTTTTTTCAAGAAATTTGAAGTAAAAATGGGTGTAAAAATCAATGAGTTGATATAAACTATCTTTTACTTTTTTACCAAAAGGAACGTATTTTCTAATAAATCCACTCATTTCAAGCTCCTCAAGAACTTTGCTTGCACCACCGCCATTAGGTATTTTGGCAAACTGTATAATTTCTTCACGACTTAATCCTTTTGCTTTTTTGCTCAAAGCCGAAACTACTGCAACATGGTTATCAGATTTTGCAAATAATGAAGCATATAAATTCCTGAATTCGTCATTTAGTAAACCATCTTCACTAAAACACAAGGTATTGATATTTTGAGCAGCACTTTTTTCTTTTTTCACTGCATTCATATAAAATGGAATTCCTCCCATTACCATATAGTTTTCTATGATTTGGTAGTCGTTCCATTTAATGCCTTTTGATTTATAATAACTTTTACATTCAGACAATGTAAATGGATTGATTTTCATTTTACAACTTACTCTGTTGTGTAATCCACCTTTGTTATTGATGAGTTTATTTAACATCCAAGATGCAGCTGAACCACAAACAATTAATAGTATATCTTTTCTTGCTGATGCCCAACTATTCCAGAAATGCTCAAGTGCTTGTATAAAGCCTGATTTAGGGGTGTCAAGCCAAGGCAGTTCATCTAAGAAAATTAATTTTTTTGCCGAATTACTCTTCTCAAGTATCTTAATCAATTCTTGAAATGCTTCAAACCATGAAGTTGGACGAGTTATTTCTTTATTGCCAGGTTTATACTTATTTATTGCTACATGGAAGTTTTGTAATTGTGAGCGCAAATCTGCTTGAGCCAAACCAGTAAGTTGGAAGTGGAATTGGTTTTGAAATGATTCTCTTATTAAAAAAGTTTTACCAACTCTTCGTCTTCCATAAACTGCTACAAATTCAGACTGATTGGAGTTTACCAATTCCTTAAACTGGGCAATTTCTTTTGTTCTACCTACAATTTTTGCCATTTTTCCTGTTCTTTAAACTCGCTACAAGTATACTAAAATTATAAGATATAGCGAATTATAGTTTTATAACTCGCTGAATCTACCTTTTTTTGATAGATTTAGCGAGTTATAGTATTCTCTTTTTAGTTTTTGATGAGTGGCTTTTTTGCCTTAATAACATCCCTTACATTTGATTAAAATTCAAATCTAATGCGTAAAAATTTGCTCTTCCTTTGCAGCCTTGCTATCATTGCCTGCGGAGAAAAAAAGATGGAAAGAAAAGAAATCAAAGTGGCAGCATATCCTCAAGCCCACAAAGACAGCACAGTTGATGATTATTTTGGTACAAAGGTAGCAGATCCTTTCAGGTGGCTGGAGAATGATACTGCTGCTGATGTAATTGATTGGGTGAAAAAGGAAAATGAAGTAACTCAGAATTATTTGGCTCAAATTCCATTCAGGGAACAAATCAAATCTCGCTTGGGTAAAATCTGGAATTATCCTCGTTATGGTTCTCCTTTTAAAGAAGGGGATTATTACTTCTTTTATAAAAATGATGGATTACAAAACCAAAGCGTTTTATACCGTCAGAATGGATTAAACGGAGAGCCGGAAGTATTTCTTGATCCAAATACACTTTCATCTGATGGAACTGTTTCTTTGGCAAGTATCACCTTCAGCAAAGACCATAAATATGCTGCAGTTGGTATTGCTAAAAGTGGTAGCGACTGGAATGAAATTTTTGTGATGGACATGGTTTCAAAACAAAAATTAGCAGATAAAATTGAGTGGGTAAAATTCAGTGGTGCCACCTGGAGTGGAAATGGATTTTATTATAGTCGTTATGATGAACCTAAAAAAGGAAAAGAGTTCAGTAATGCCAATGAGTTCATGAAAATTTACTTTCATGAAATGGGTAAATCTCAAAAGGATGACAAATTGGTTTATGAAGATAAAGCTCATCCTTTGCGTTACTTCAATGCAGGAATTACCGAAGACGACAGGTTCTTAATCATTAGCGTTTCAGAAGGAACATCAGGTTCTGAGATTTTAATTAAAGATTTAAGTAAAAAGGAAACAGGATTTAAAACCTTGTTCAAAGGTTTTGAAAATAACTATGGTGTAGTTGATAATATCGGAGATAAAATTTTAGCCATTACCGATTTGAATGCTCCTAAATACAGATTGGTTTTGGTTGACCCAAATCAACCTGAAAGCAAAAACTGGACAGACATTATTCCTGAAGGAAAAGACTTATTGGAAAGCGTTTCTACCTGTGGTGGTAAATTGTTTTCTGTTTATTTAAAAGATGCTAGTTCACGTCTATACCAACATGACTTAACAGGTAAAGTAGAAAATGAAATTCCACTTCCTGGAATAGGAACAGCTTCTGGTATAGGTGGAAGAAAAGAAGACAAAGAAGCGTTCTTCTCATTCACTTCATTTACCAATCCGGGTGAAATTTATCGTTATGATTTAAACACAGGAAAGGCAGAACAATTCCGTAAAACAGAAGTTGCTTTTAATATCAATGATTTCGAAACCAAACAGGTTTTTTATCCCTCAAAAGATGGCGTAAAAGTTCCTATGTTTATCATACATAAAAAGGGAATAAAACTAGATGGAAACAATCCAACATTGTTATATGCTTATGGAGGATTTAATATCAGTTTAACACCATCGTTTTCTGTTTCAAGAATGTTGTTTCTTGAACAAGGTGGAGTTTATGCCATTGCTAATTTACGCGGTGGTGGTGAGTATGGAGAAGATTGGCACAAGGCAGGAATGCTGGAGAAGAAACAAACCGTATTCAATGATTTTATTGCAGCAGCAGAATTTTTAATCAGTGAAAAATATACCAGTTCATCAAAATTAGCCATCAATGGAGGTTCTAATGGTGGATTGTTAATTGGTGCTTGTATGGCTCAACGACCTGAATTGTTTAAAGTAGCTATTCCTGCAGTTGGAGTATTGGATATGTTACGTTACCACAAGTTCACTATTGGTTGGGGTTGGGCTGTTGAATACGGAAGCAGCGATAAAAAAGAGCAATTTGATTATCTATACAAATATTCACCATTACACAATTTAAAGGCTGGAACAAATTACCCTGCAACTATGATTATGACAGCCGATCATGATGACAGAGTAGTACCTGCACATTCATTTAAATTTGCAGCTACATTGCAAGAAGCACAAGCCAAAGATGGCAATCCTGTTTTAATTAGAATTGATAGTAAAGCTGGACATGGCGCAGGAAAACCAACTGCTAAACTAATTGAAGATGCAGCAGATTTCTGGAGTTTTGTGCTTTGGAATCTGGGCGCAGATTATAAAGAATAATTGGTTTTTATAAGTCCGTTTATTAAGCGGGCGGCTTTGCCGCCCGCTTATTTTTTGTCCAAAAATCATGCACTAATTCAAAACTATTTTTGTTCATAAAACTCAATCTTTTAAAGCTTTTGTATTCATGAACAAATATTTTATTAATTTGGGTTGATTTTACTCATGACCAATTTTAGAAATTTTAGGACATTCTTTTTGCCATTAATGGCTTTCTTCTTCCTATTTTCTGATTTTGTTATTGCCCAAGATTTTCACAATTCATTCCGACATTTAACCATCGACAATGGCTTGTCTCATAATACCGTTTATTCTATTTTACAAGATAAACATGGCTTCTTGTGGAGTGGAACAAGGTATGGTTTGAATAGGTATGATGGGTTTGAGTTTAGGGTTTTTCTTGCTGGTAAAAATACCAATGAAATGGCTGGTCCCACAGTTTTATCCTTAATGGAAGATACCGATGGTGTTATTTGGATTGGTCATAAAGATGCAGGCATTAGTTTGTTTAATAAGCAAACGGGTTTATTCTCAACTTTTGTCGGTTATTCTTCTAATATTAATTGGAAATCATTAACCGTTTGGAAAATTTATCAAGATAAAAAAGGTTTCATTTGGTTATGTACTTCAGGTGATGGTTTAATTTGTATGAAGAAGTCGGGGGAACTTATTGAACATTTTCATACTGCTCATAAAAATCCAAACAAAAGACTAAAAAGTGATTTCGTTTTTGATGTTTTAGAAGACACTGATTCCCGCTTGTGGTTTGCTTGCTCCGGCTCAGGAATTCAATACTTGGATTTAAAAATGAATAAAATCCATTTCATAAATAGCAGTGATGTTTATAATTTAAATAGTTATGAAAAATCACTTTGTTTAGATAAAAAAGGGAATCTATGGATTGGTACTTGCGGTAGTGGTTTATATAAATTCTCCAATGGATTGTTTACTCATTATTCAAGTACTTATAACAATGAATTTCATCTTTCTCATAATAGAATTACCGATGTAGAATTAGATTCTAATCAGAATTTATGGGTTGCTACAGATGGTGGTGGTTTGAATTATTTAGATAAGCAACAGAATCGCTTTTTATCTGTTTTAAGTTCTAATAGAAAACTATTAGGCCTCAATACAGATGCCTTGTATCAATTGTATTTTGATAAGGCGGGCAGTTTATGGATTGGAACTTTTAATGGTGGTTTAAATGTTCATTCAAGAAGTGTTTCACCATTCATTGTTAATGAGCAGTCTTTTGAAAATGGTTCCTTAAAATCTGTTCTTTCTATTCAAGAAGATGTAAATGGAAGAATTTGGCTTGGCACAGATGGCGAAGGTCTGCTCTATATTGATAGTTCCGATAAAGATAGAAAAATTAAACGAGTTCCTGAAGTGCAGAAGGGTGCAATTACTTGCCTTAAAATTGCTGATGCAAATTCTTTATGGATTGGCTCATTTGCTGGTGGTTTGAGTTATTATAATTTTAAATCAGGCTCTCTTTTGAAATATCAAGCTAACTTAAATGATCCATCGGCTTTGCCTCATAACAATATTTGGGATTTAGAAGTTTGCCCTAATGGCGACTTATGGATTGGTACTTTAGGTGGTGGCTTGAGTTATTATAATAAGTCGCAAAACAAGTTTAAAACTTACGTACCTATTAAATCAATTGTAAACAGTATTTCCAGTTTTCAGTTGGTTGATGTGCTTTTGGATAAAAATGGCAAGTATCTTTGGGCAGCTAGTGAAGACCGTGGGTTAAATCGTCTTGATTTAATTAATGGTAATTTTAAAAGGTATAACGATAACAATGCCAAGGAAGTTAAATCTTTAAGTAGCAATAAACTCAGATGTATTTTTCAAGATAAAGCAGGTCTTATTTGGATTGGTTCAGAATTTAATGGCTTAAATATTCTAGATCCGAAAACAGATTTAATCAAAAAAATAAATACCTCAAATGGTTTATCCTCTAATGTTATTCATTCAATAGAACAAGATGCAGATGGCTTCATTTGGATTACCACTCAAAAGGGTTTACACAGAATTGATCCAAGTAATTTGAATTTAATAGATTTTGGTGTAGATGAAATTTTAAAGAATAACCAATACAATCCGAAAGCTTCTTGCTTATTAAATAACGGTAAAATTCTCTTTGGTGGAACTGCCGGTTATTCATTGGTTCAACCTTTAAATGGGAAATTAGAGTATCCTATTCAACATGTTATATTCTCTGATTTAAAAGTCTTTAATCAGTCTATTCCTGTTGGCTTGTTTAATGATAGAACAATTATAGAAACAGGATTAAATGAATCAGGAGTTAAAATCAATCTTCAACATGCTGATAAAGCCATTTCAATTGAATTTACTACAAGCGATTTATCTGACTTAAATAAAAAACGTTTCGCTTATCAACTTGAAGGTTTCGACAAAAATTGGAATTTATTAAATGCAGGTGAACACAAAGCAGTATTTTCTACTTTAATCCCTGGAAACTATAAATTGAAGGTTAAAGTATTGAGCTTAAACAATACATGGAGTGATGTTTACATAATTCCTATTATTGTAAGTCCTCCATTTTGGAAAACTTGGTGGTTCATTATTATTTGTATTACGCTTGCTTTGTTTTTATTAGTGATTGCTTTTAGGTATATATTAAAAAGACAGAAAGCATTATTTAAAGCACAGCAAGACAGGTCAAAGCAGGAAATTCTTCGTCTAAGAAATGAAAATTTAGAAAGTGAGATTCTAGCTAAAAAGTCTGAACAGGAAATTCTTCATCTTCAGAATGAAAGCCTGGAACGTAAAATAAATGGTGAAAAAAGAGAACAGGAATTCTTAAAGTTAAAAAACGAGAATTTAGAAAAGGAAGTAAATTCTAAAAAGTCAGAACAAGAAATCCTTCGCCTTAGAAATGAAAATCTCCAAAAAGAAGTAAATGCTAAAGCAATAGAACAAGAGGTTCTCTTTCTAAGAAATGAAAATTTGGCTCGCGAAGTAGAAGCTAAACAAACCCGATTAAGTGTTTCTTTATTACAATCAGCGCATAAAAATCAATTTCTAAACGATTTGAAATTGATGGTTCAGAAACTTAGTCAGGCTGATTCATCACAATCTCAATCCGAAATAAGAAAACTGATTAGAGAAATTAATACGGAAATTAATCAAGAGGATTACTGGGAACAATTCCAGTTTAATTTTGATGAAATGCATAAAAACTTTGTGGAGGAGTTAAAAAGGAGACATCCTCAAATTAGCTCTAACGACCAACGCTTGTGTTGCTTTTTGCGACTCGATTTAAACAACAGGGAAATTGCTTCCATTTTACACATCACAGTGAATGGCGTTGAACAAACAAAGTATCGCTTAAAGAAAAAAATGCTGATTGAAGAGCAAGTCTCTTTAAATGAGTATATTAAGTCTATTTAAGGCCCAAAATCACCCAATTTTTACTTCTTTTTCCTGTTTTTTTTGATTGTACTCCTTTTCAAAGCTCATTTTTTTTCAAAATGAAGAGCATTTGTCAGGTGGTATTTTTACCTAATGCACTAAAAACTGCATTAGATTTGAATTGAAACTAAGGGAAAGCTGCGTGATTTTTGCATTTAATATCATGTTAAGTGTCAGAAAAACAGATAAATAATAACTATTTACTTTGGCTAATTTCTGAATTACGAAAGTCGCTTTTAGGTTCTTTTTGAATTTCAAAAATTGAATTTGTCAGGTTAAAAACATTCTAAAACAATCTATATGAGGATAATTTTTACGCTAATTTCCCTTATTTGTACCATTTCAATCTATGCCCAAAATATCACGGGTACGGTGAAAGACAACAAAACCGATGAGCCTTTAATCGGCGCGAGTGTGCAAATTAAGAAGAGTCCAAAAGGAGGTGTAACAGACGCAAATGGTCGTTTTAATGTGCCCGCTAAAATTGGCGATGTTTTGGTGATTCGTTATACAGGTTACGAAACCAAAGAGCTTGCTGTTTCTAGTATTACCGATTTGGTAATTACTTTAAATTCATCATCAGAGCAATTAAAAGAAGCGATTGTGGTAGGTTATGGAACTAAATCTAGAAGAGATATTACCGGTTCAATTGCTTCAATTTCAACAAAAGAAATAGACAAGAAACCAATCACTCGTTTAGAGAATGCTTTACAAGGACAAGCAGCAGGAGTGCAAGTTGTTCAATACTCGGGAAAACCCGGTAATGAAATGTCTGTGAGAGTGCGAGGCACAACTTCTCTATCTGCAGGAAATGAACCATTGTATGTGATTGATGGAATTCCATTAATCAGTGCAGAAGGTATCAATCCTTCAGATATTGCATCAATTGAAATCTTGAAAGATGCTTCTGCTGCTGCAATTTATGGAGCAAGAGCTGCAAACGGAGTTGTTTTAATAACAACCAAAATGGGTACTCCCAATAAACCACAAGTAAGTTTTAACAGTTCTTGGGGTATAAGCTCTGTTACAAAGAAGCTTAATATGCTAGGTTCTGCCGATTATATCAAATTAGTTAATGAGTCTTATATCAATGCCGGTGGCGCAGCCCGTTTAAGTGAAGCTGCCGATACCATTAGCACCAATTGGCAGGATGAAATTTTTAGACAAGCTTTTCAAAGTAATTACCAACTTTCATTGTCTGGTGGAACAAATAAATCGAGATATTATTTATCCGCCAATCACCAAACCCAAGAGGGTATTGTGAAGAATTCGGGTTATACCCGCACTTCTGTTCGCTTTAATATGAACAATGAAATTAGAAGCAATATGCGTTTCGGTAGCAATATTGCTCTTTCAAAAATTGGCTATACCAATGTGCCTGATAACAGTCGCGTTAACCAAGGTGGTGTTATTTTAGGAGCATTGTCATCTCCAACTTTAATTGGTATTTATAATAAAGATGGTTCGTATACTGTAAATCCTTTACAAGCTTGGGAAAATCCGGTTGCAAATATTGAAGCACCTATTGATGTAACAAATACTTTGAGAGTGGTAGGTAATATTTTTGTTGAATATGATATCATTAAAAATTTAACCTTCAAATCATCTTTTAACACAGAAACCTTTTTTAATAAAAACGACTATTTCTTAGATCCATTCAGAACACAATATGGCAGAAGTTTAAAAGGTCTTGCAACCACTTCAACCAATAACCAAATGATATGGTTATCTGAAAATACTTTAACCTACAAAAAGCAATTTGGAAGCCATGATTTTGTTTTCTTAGGTGGATTTTCCGCACAGGAATCTAGGTATGAAGGAACATATTCAAAAGCTCAAGGATTTCCAAATTCAGCAATTACAACATTAAATGCTGCGGGAACAAAAGTTGATGCAAGTTCATGGGCTTCAGAATGGGCTCTGTTATCATACATCTCAAGAGTTTCATATAAATATAAAAATAAATACTTAGCAGAAGCTGCTTTAAGAGCCGATGGTTCTTCAAGATTTGGTGCAGAAAATCGCTATGGATATTTTCCTTCTGCTTCTTTAGGTTGGAGAATTTCAGAAGAGCAATTCATGCCTCAAACCAAATGGATTGATGATATGAAATTGCGTATAAGTGTTGGTGCAACAGGTAATCAAAACATTGGAGATTATGCTTCTTATGGATTGTATTCAACGGGTTCTAATTATAATTTTAATGGAACCATTTTTGCCGGAACTCGCCCTTCAACAATTGGTAATAGCAGTCTTAAATGGGAAAGTACATCACAATACGATTTGGGTATCGATTATAGCTTCTTAAACTATTGTGTAACGATTTCTGCGGATTGGTATTTAAAACGTACCAAAGATCTTTTGGTGAATGTTGATTTGCCTAAATCTACAGGTTTTAGCAGTGGTATTCAAAATATTGGTGAAGTTGAAAACAGAGGAATTGAATTGTCTGTAAGAACTAAGAATTATTCGAAGAAGGATTTTACTTGGATTACCAATTTTAATATCTCTTCAAACAAAAATAAGGTCTTGAATATTGGTGGTGCCGATAAAATTATTTATGGTGGAGATATTGCTGAAAGAGGCTATTCTGTTAGAGTTAAGGAGGGTGAATCTCTTGGTAATTTTTATGGTTTTGTTTCAGAAGGTGTAGACCCTCAAACTGGAAATATTGTATTTAAAGATATTAATGGTGATGGTTCTGTTGATGACAATGATAGGACAATTATTGGCTCTGCTCTTCCTAAATTTATAGCAGGTTTGAATAATACACTTTCATATAAAAACTTCGATTTCGATTTCTTATTTCAAGCTTGTTATGGCAACGATGTTTTAAATGGAACACGCATTGAAACTGAAGGAATGAATGATGTGAAAAACGGAAGTGCTGCTACATTAAATCGTTGGAAGAAACCTGGTGATATTACTGATATGCCGGTTGCGATGTTTGCAGATCCAAATAAAAACAGCAGAATAAGTACCCGTTTTATTGAAGATGGTTCTTATTTAAAATTAAGATCAGTTACTCTAACTTATCACTTACCAACTAAATGGTTTACTCGCGCTAAAATAGAAAGATGTGATGTGTACCTAAGTGGCCAAAATGTGTTGACATTCTCAAATTACTCAGGTTATGATCCCGAAGTAAATAGAGATGGTTCAAGCAGTATTTCTCAAGGTATTGATTATGGTACCTATCCTCAATTTAGATCAATTATTGGTGGTATTAAAATCGACTTTTAACAATAAACCCATGTATATGAATACCAGAATTATAGCTATTGTTTTTGCAGTATTGCTTTTTGGGTCTTGCAAAAAAGACTTTCTCGACCGTAAACCTATTTCCGATTTAACAGAAGGTAACTTCTTTAAAACCGGTGCGGATGCAGAATCTGCTTTGTATGCAGCTTATAGCAGCTTCCAAAGTGAGTATTATATTTTCGATAATTACATCAACAATGATGTGATTTCTGACAATTGTTATTCAGGTGGTGACAATCCAAATAATTTCCAATTAGATGGATTTACAACTACTCCTTTAAATGGAAATGTTTCGCGTGATTGGGCTTATTTGTATGATGCTATTTCTCGTGCAAATGCAGTGTTGGATAATGTGCCAAACATTAATTCAAGTGATTTAACTGCTGTTAGAAAAAGTCAAATTCTTGGAGAAGCTTCATTCTTAAGAGCATTCCAATATTTCCAATTGGTGAATTTGTATGGTGAAGTTCCATTGGTTCTTCATAAACTAAATAGCACAGATCCTGACGTGGTTTATCATTCAAAAAAACCTGTGAGTGATATTTATGCAAGTATCATTTCCGACTTGAAATTTGCTGCTGATAATGTTCCTGTGGTTTATGCCGATAAAAAGCAACGTATTACAAAAGGTGCATGTAATGCCATGTTGGCAAAAGTTTATGCCTCAAAACCAAATCCTGATTGGAACAGTGTTTTGCAATATGCTGAAGCAGTAACGGGAACTACAACTTATAAATTAGTGAACGACTTTTCTCAATTATGGGATGGTACAAAAGAGAATACAACTGAGTCGATTTTAGAGATACAATTTATAGCAGGTGGAGCACAAGGAAATTGGGGTCCTCAATTATGGTTACCACCATCTTTAACTGGCGATGCTTGGAGAAAATTCAATACTCCTTCAAATGATTTAATAGCAGCTTATACCTCACAAAACGATACTGTGAGAATGAATGCATCGATATTGTTTCAAAACAATTTACCATGGACAGATCCTCATTTTCCTGATGGTAAAATTCCTTTTCCATACAAGCAAAGAAGTGCGAATGGTTGGGCTTCTGGAAATAACTATATTTTATTGCGTTTAGCTGATATTATCTTGTTGCAAGCAGAAGCTAAAAACGAATTAGGAAATTTGGCGGGTGCTCAATCTGATTTAAATATTATTAGAAACCGCGTCTTCTTAGCAAATACCACTGCAAATAGTCAAGGTGATTTAAGAGATGCTATTGCTCTTGAACGCAGATTAGAGTTGGCTTTCGAAGGACATAGATGGTTCGATTTAAAACGCACAGGGAAAGCAATAAGCACCATGAATGCATTGGGCTTAGGTTACAATGTTGATGCTAATAAATTGTTATTACCTATTCCTCAAAATGAGTTAGACAGAAACCCTAAACTCACCCAAAATCCTGGATATTAACCAATTTTTAATTTTTAAATAACAAACCAAAAAAACAAAACAATTATGAAAAAAATCTCTTTACTATTTTCTTTCTTGCTTGCTGTAATTTTACTTCAAGCTCAAACTATCAATCTAACATTAAAAGTAGATATGACAGGTAAAACTGCATCTACAGATAGCGTACACATTGTTGGTAGTTTCAATGGATGGAATCCTACTGCAACTGCTTGCACAGATGAAGGTAACAATATCTGGTCAGCTACATTTTCAGTAAAACCAGGTGATGATGTGGAGTACAAATTTATGAATGGAAGAGCTTGGGGTACTGAAGAATCTGCACCTGCAAATTGCACAAGTGGTAACAGTCACAACAGAATTTTAACTGCACCTTTGGTAGATTTAGTTGTACCTGCAGTTTTATTTGGTGAGTGTGCTGCTAATACTCCTACTAAAACCATTAATTTTTATGTTGATATGGCTGGTTTAACTGTTGATGCTGCAGGTGTACACGTTGCAGGTAATTTCAATGGATGGAGCCCAAGCTATACTGCTCTAACAAAATACAATGGTACTGTTTACAAAGCTTCTGCTACTGTATTAAGTTCTATCACCAAATTACAATACAAGTTTATCAATGGTGACGGTTGGGGAAAAGAAGAAGCTCCTGGTGCTCCATGTGCTGATGCTGCTAGCAAAAATAGACTTTATAGAATAGATACTATTACCTCTATTGGTTCAGTTCCAAACTACAAATTCGGCACTTGTACTTCTACTACAACAACTGGTTTAGATGCTAAAGGAAATGCTTTCTCATTCGAATTATTCCCAACACTTGCTTCAGATTTTATCGAAGTAAAATTGAATTCATTTAATGTTGATGATGTAATGTTCAATATCTACAGTATCAATGGTTCATTAATTTCTTCTGAAAACGTTTCTAGAACAGAAGCTTCTTTCGGAAAGAAAATTTCTGTACAAGGTTTATCTAAAGGCTTATACCTTTTAGAAGTTTCTAATAAAGGAAGCAAATCTGTACAAAGATTCATGGTTGACTAATAACAAAATTCTTTGTCGGTTTGATTTGAGAGCATTCCGAAAAGATTTTGTGTTCTTCAGGTTGAATACCACCTAAATCAACCTGATATTACTGAAAACCCCGGCTTTTGCTTTGTTTTTTCATTGGTGGTAATAATGGATTTATTTATTGAGATCTGTTAGGATTGCATAAGCCGTGGGTTTTCTTTTTATTAAGGTCGCAGAATTGTAAAATATAATTGCGATCAGAATTTACATGCCGAAAAACTATATTATTGAAGCAAGGACAAATAGATGAAAGGTCAATTCTCCATCATACTTATTTTAGGTATTCTTTTTCAGTTCAGTTGTAAAGGAAAAGAGATACTTATTCCAACTGTACCACCTGTTACAAACAATGGTGTTGTGAGTGTTTGGAAAACCAATAAAGATGGAAGCATAACACTTTATAAAGAACCTTTAAATATTAAATATTCTGCCAAACAATCTACCTTAATAGATATTAATTTCAATAGCATAAATACCAAACAAGAGATGGATGGTTTTGGTGCTTCATTAACCGGTTCTTCGGCTTTCGTTTTAATGAAACATTTAACGGCTTCGCAAAGGACAGATTGCTTAAAGGAATTATTTGATACAAGTAATGGAATTGGTTTGAGTTACCTAAGGTTAACCATGGGTGCTTCAGATTTTTCTCTAACCAATTACACTTATCATGATATTCCACTTAATCAAACTGATACAAGCATGTCTCAGTTTTCTATTGGTTCGGAAGAAGAGTTTTTAATTCCTGTTTTAAAGGAAATACTAGCTATCAACCCTAACCTAAAAATAATGGCTTCTCCTTGGAGTGCGCCAGCTTGGATGAAATCAAATAAAAGCCTCATTCAAGGAGGCTCGGTAAATGCAAATTATTACCGTGCTTATGCCAAATACTTCGTAAAATATATACAAGCTTTTCAATCAAATGGTATAGATATAGATGCCATCACGATTCAAAATGAACCTTTGTATGCAGCTCCTTATATGAGCACCGAAATGTCGGCTCAAGCGCAAGCTGAATTTATCAGAACAGCGCTGGGTCCTGCTTTTACAGAGAATAATATCAAAACAAAAATTGTTATTTACGACCACAATTGGGACCGAGTTGATTATCCACTTTCGGTTTTATCTGATGCGGATGCAAGAAAATATATTGCAGGTACTGCTTTTCATTGTTATGGAGGAAATGTAGCTGCTATGAGTCAGGTGCAATCTCAATATCCTGATAAAGGAATTTATTTTACTGAATGTTCTGGTGGTGATTTCTCTCCCGGTTTTTCGGGTAATTTGGCATGGAACTCTGAAAACCTCATTATTGGTTCGCCAAGGAATGGTGCTAAAACTGTTCTGTTTTGGAACTTAGCTTTAGATGAAAACCATGGTCCAAGAAATGGTGGTTGTCAAGATTGTAGAGGTGTGATTACAATCAATTCTATCAATAACTTAATTAGTAAAAATGTAGAATATTATGCCTTGGGTCATAGTTCTAAATTTCTACTTCCTAAAGCAAAAAGAATTGAAACTTCCGATATTAGAGCATTGGGTATTTCGCAAGTAGCCTACTTAAACCTAGATGGTTCTAAGGTTTTAGTTGTCTTTAATCATCAATCAACAACACAGAAAATTCAAGTGAATGATGGAAATAATTCTTTTAATTATTCTATTGAGTCAGGTTCGCTGATTACATTTAAATGGTAAAATTTGATATTTATTTCTAGTCATATATACACGATATTCATGCCCAATAGTCAAACCATAAAGTACTTTATCCTTGCTTCAATAACTGTTATACTTTTTAATTATTCAAATGCTCAAAATTCTATGTTGAATAGAAAAGCAATTGTGATTAATACGATTAAAGACCACTCATCAAGATTAAAAGTTTCTGATACGCTTTATTTTAAGCCGCAGGCTCAACCATTGGAAACAGAAATTGCAGTATTTGTAGATGAGCGTAAAACATTTCAACAAATGCTTGGAATTGGCGCTGCTATTACTGATGCTAGTGCTGAAACATTTGCTAAAGTATCTCCAGAAACCCAAAAACAATTACTCCAAGATTTCTTTAATCCTAAAACAGGAATAGGTTATACTTTGGCTCGAACAAATATCAATAGTTGTGATTTTTCGAGTGGCTCCTATACCTATGTTCAAGAAGGTGATAAAAGTTTAAAAACATTCAATATTGGACATGATACTTTGTATAAAATTCCATTGATTAAAAAAGCTTTCGCTGCTGCTAATAACCAAATGAAAATATATGGTTCGCCGTGGAGTCCACCTGCTTATATGAAAGACAATAATAATGTTTTGGGTGGTGGACATTTACTTCCTGAATATTACCAAACTTGGGCTAACTATTATGTGAAATTTATCAAAGCTTATGAGAAGGCAGGTATTCCTATTTGGGGTATCAGTATTCAAAATGAACCTATGGCAAAACAAAGATGGGAGTCGTGTATTTATACCGCTGAAGAAGAAAGAGATTTTTTGAAGAAATACTTGGGTCCTACCATGCAAAATTCTGGAATGGCTAATAAGAAAATTATTGTTTGGGACCATAACCGCGATTTATTGTTTCATCGTGCAAGTGTTATTTTAGGTGATAAAGATGCAGCCAAATATGTTTGGGGAATTGGCTACCATTGGTATGAAACGTGGGCTGGTGGCGCTCAAATGCACCAGAATTTGGATATGGTGAATGAAATGTTCCCCGATAAAAATTTAATCTTTACAGAAGGTTGCAAAGAAGCTTTTAATGAAGCAAGATACAATGCTTGGGAACTAGGAGAGTACTATGCATCTGCCATGATTAAAGATTTTAACAACGGCGTTAATGCTTGGACCGATTGGAATATATTTTTAGATGAAAAAGGTGGCCCAAATCACAAGGATAATTTCTGTTTTGCTCCTGTTCATGTAAACACAAAAACCAATGAGATTATTTATACAAATGCGTATTATTATATAGGCCACTTTTCAAAGTTTATTCGTCCAGGGGCACGCCGATTAGCTTGTGCATCGAGTAGAAGTAATATACAAGCAACTGCTTTTAAAAATACAGATGGTAAGATAGCTGTTATCGTAATGAATGAAACAGAAAAGGAAGTGAAATATACCATTCAAATGAATGCACATTCTGTTCCATTATTGGCACCTGCTCATTCCATTCAAACTATTGTTTATTAATGGTTCAATCTAATTCACCAACATTCGCTTTAATTACTTCTGCCTGTTCTCATACAGGTAAAATGTATGCTTATGAATTAGCCGAAAGAGGTATGAATTTATTGCTCATTGATATGAGCGGAATGGGATTGGAAGAATTGGCCATTGATTTAAAAAAGTTTCATGTAATAGTGAAATGGAAAGAAATCGATTTTTTAAAAAAGGAACACTTATTTGAGTTTTCAAATTGGATACAACAAGGATTTAAAATCAAACTACTCATTAACATCGCTTCTTTTGAATGTAAGGGAAGTTTTCTTGAATCTCAGATTGAATATATTCACCGTATTTTTCAGATGAATATAAGGTCGACAAATACCATTACACAAATGGTTTTGCCATTGTTACTGCAACAAAATCAAGCTAGTTTGTTCAATGTTTCTTCATTGGGTGATATTAGTTTGATGAACTATAAAACAGTTTATAAATCATCTAGAAATTTAATCAAACAATACACAGAAAACCTTAAAACAGAGTTTAGGTATAGCAATGTAAATGTGAGGTGGATTGATTTAGGATATCATGGAAAAAGAGAAACTATTGGTGAGAATTTAAATTTTATCAGCAGGCTCATTTCATTTAATTTTAGAAGTCATAAAACATTAGTGGCACAATCAATCAGCAGTTTAAAGCTGAATTCTTATATTTCTGTGAATTAGAAATTCTACATTCTATTGTATCTTCATTTAATGAAATACATTCTTTTTATCTTCAGTTTGATTTTATTTTCTTCATATAAAGAAAACCAAAAGGTGCAATGGAAAAATCAGGTGATGACCCATGAAAAGGCATTTGAAGCCATGCTTAAAAAAGAAGGAATTCCTCGAGCCTTTGCATTTTATGCAGACAGCAACGCCATCATCAAAAGAGAAGAAGATAAATTGATTCAAGGCAAGAAGGCCATCTTGGAATATTATTCTTCTGATGAGTTTGATCATGGTGAACTAGTCTGGACGCCTGATTTTATTGATGTTTCGGATGATGGCTCAATGGCTTATACTTATGGCAAATATGTTTGGACAGTAAGAAATGGGGAAGATACTGTCATTTCAAAACAAGGTGTTTTCCATACCGTTTGGAAAAAACAAAAAGATGGAAGTTGGAAATATGTTTGGGATTAGGTAGTTCTTATTTTAATCATGAACTTTTAATCTTTACTTTGAACCATGCAAGTCCAAAACACCATTCAAATCAATGCTTCTTCTGCTAAAGTGTGGCGTGTATTAACCGAATCTGAATTCACCAAAATTTATATGTTTGGTTGCGAAGTCATCAGCGATTGGGAAGTAGGAACTCCTTTGCTTTGGAAAATGATGCATGAGGGAAAAGAGATGATTCCGGTTAAAGGGAAGATTTTGGCTATTCAAGTTCCTCATTTGTTAAAGTACTCTGTGATTGATGCTTTTGCTACTTATGCAGATAGTCCGGAAAATCATTTGAATGTTACATATGAATTGTTGGAAACAAATGGCGCTACTACTTTAACTGTTACCCAAGATGGATTTGAGCTTGCCGCAGAAGGGGAGAAGCGTTATCAAGACGTTTACAACAATGGCGAAGGTTGGAATCCGATATTGGTTCAAATGAAGGCTTTGGCTGAAGGAATTTAGTCACGATTTCTTAAAACTACCGCAACTCATGCCAATTAATTGTTTACTTATTCTTAATTTGCATGATTATGAGAAATTTTGCTTTTGTATTAGCTTTTGTCATTTTGCTTTTTTCAGGACTTAACCAGCGTTTTCATTGGTTGGTTCTTGTGAAAGGAAAACCAAATAAATTAATGGGGGTAAAAAAAGTTCCCAAAAAAGACCGTATGGATTTAGCTTGGGAGCAGGAGGCAGAAATGACCCGCGACCCTAAAACCGGAGATGTTCCAAGAGAACGTTTGATGGCTGCTATGGCATACCGCGATCAGTTAATTAAAAAGCAAGGTTTAGGTAAAGGCGCCATTCCTAGTGTTAACTGGACTCCACGTGGTCCCAATAATTTAGGAGGTAGAACAAGAGCCATTTGTGTTGATTTAAACGACCCTACCTACAAAACTTTATGGGCAGGTGGTGTTTGTGGTGGTTTATGGAAAACCACCGATATCACGCTTACAAATCCTAACTGGGTGCCAATTGATGATTTCTTTGCCAATATGGCGATAACCTATATCGAACAAAGTAAAGGCAATCCTTCTGTGATGTATTTCTGTACAGGTGAAGGAAATGGTAATTCTGATGCAGTTCGTGGTTTAGGTGTTTGGAAATCTACAGATGGTGGCGCCACTTGGGCTCAATTGGCTTCAACTAATAATAGTAATTTTTTCTATTGTAATAAAGTATTTTGTCCTTATGGTCCCGATACTGTTTTTGTATGTAGCACATTAGGTTTATATCGTTCAACCGATGGTGGAACTAATTTCACAAAAGTTTTAGGCACTGGAACTTCAAGTGCAGGAGGCAACAAATCTTACGATATAGAAAGAACTTTTGATGGAACACTTTATACAAGTATTTCTTCAGCTTCAAGTTCAACAGGAAGTATTCATAAATCAACAAATAATGGTACTACATGGTCAACACCATTAACTATTACAGGAGTGAGTCGCAGAGAAATTGAATTGGCTGTTTCTGATTATGATAACAATACCATCTGGGGTTTGGTTGAAAATAACAGTACCATACCAGCTATCATCAAATCAACTAATGCAGGTTTAAGTTTTGCAGCAACTACAGCTTATCCGGTTGATGCAGATGGTGGTATACCTGCTACTGACTTTTCAAGAACGCAAGCCTGGTACGATTTATCAATTGCCGTTGATCCAAACAATAGCAATGTATGTTATGTTGGCGGTGTAGATTTATTTAAAACTGCTAATGGTGGCAGTAGCTGGACACAGGTTGGTCACTGGTACGGAGGTTTTGGAATCCAAGATGTACATGCCGATCAGCATTATGCAATATTTTCACCGGGGTCATCTGATATTGCCTATTTTAGTAATGATGGTGGTGTTTACAGAACTGCCAATTCAACAGCAACTATTCCAACCATTTCATCAAAGGAAGGTGGATATATTACTTCACAATTTTATGCCGTTGCAGTGCATCCAACTTCAACAAACTTTTTTTTAACAGGTTCTCAAGACAATGGTTCACATCGATTTAATGTCGCCGGTATAAATAGCACAGTTGAAGTAACAGGTGGTGATGGAGCATTTTGTCATATCGACCAAAACCAGCCTCAATTTCAATGGACCAGTTATGTTTATAATAATTATTACAGGTCATCGAATAGTGGAACCAGTTTTGCCGGTGTGATTAATAGTAATACCGGAAGATTTATTAATCCAACAGATTATGATGATAGCTCAAATGTATTTTATGGAGCATCAGGGAGTTCAACATATTTCAGGTGGGCCAATCCGCAAACAGGCACAACAACTGCAACTGTTACATTGAGTAATGGTAGCGGAACAGTAACTGCTGTGAAAGTTTCACCAAATGTATTAAATAGAGTTTATTTTGCTTTTACAGGAAGAGTTGTTAGAGCTGATAATGCAAATACTGGGACATCAGTAGTTGGAACTATTATTACAAATGCAAGTATTCCTTCAAGTGGATATATTTCTTGTGTTGAAGTAGAAAAAGGAAACGAAAACCATATCTTAATAACTATTACCAATTACGGATTAACTTCTGTTTGGGAAACCCGCAATGCAGGAACTACTTGGACAGCCATCGAAGGAAATTTACCTGATATGCCAATTAGATGGATTGCTTTACACCCTCAAAATGGATATAAAGCTTTAGTTGCAACTGAGCTTGGTGTTTGGAGTACTGATTCACTCAAAGGAACAACAACCGATTGGGCACCTACTAATATTGGATTGGCTAATGTGAGGGTTGATATGTTACAGGTTAGAAATTCAGACAGATTAATTGCAGCTGCCACCCATGGTAGAGGATTGTACACAGCCTTCCTACCTGATTATGGCTCAGTGCCAAGCATTACAGCTGATTTTGT
Source organism: Bacteroidia bacterium (assembly GCA_044369215.1). Classification (GTDB taxonomy): domain Bacteria; phylum Bacteroidota; class Bacteroidia; order UKL13-3; family UKL13-3; genus CAISCU01. The sequence continues at coordinate 20,588 of JBIPMI010000004.1, forward strand.
TGCTAACCGAACTGTCGCTTATCCTACAGCAAATATTCAGTTTACTAGCACAAGTACAGGAGCTACAAATTATTTGTGGGATTTTGGCGATGGAACCACAAGTAATTCTATGAATCCTATTAAATCTTATACAGATGGTGGATTCTATAATGTTACTTTAACCATCAATGGAAATGCTGCTACAACTACCAAAACAGCTTATATAAAAATACTTCCATACAGAGGTACTCCTTATGCGCTTTCTGCCGGTGGAAATTTCGAAGTTAATCCAAATGATTTTGTGCCTAATACTGAAGCAGGTTCTGCTTTTGTTAGAGGAAATTCAACTGTTGCCGGTAAAAATGGAGTGGTATCAGGTTCGAATGCTTGGGTTATAGATCCTACAGCATCACAATACCAGGATAATTCCATTTGTTATTTGTATTCACCTTCGTATAATCTTACATCAAATCTTTCTTCATATACATTGAGTTTTTTTATGAAGAATAAATTTGAATTGACCTACGATGGTATCAGAATTGAGTATAGTTTAAACTCAGGTACATCATGGCTTCCATTGGGTACATCTGTTCAAACTTCATGGTACGATTTTTCTAATACAGCCGGAACAGCTGCTTTTCCCGTAAATGAAGCTTTCTTTAATTCAACCAATACTAGTTATGTTTTGCGTTCTTATAATATTAGTTCCCTTGCAGGAAACAACAGAGTAGCATTTAGAATTGTGTTTTTATCTGATGTTAATACAACAGATTTAGGTGCTGCTATCGATGATTGGACAATCACAGGTCCTGCCAACAATCCTTTACCTGTTAGTTGGGCATCGTTTGATGGAAGAAGAATTTCGAAAACTGATGTAACTTTAAACTGGAGTACAGCATCAGAAAAAAATAACCAGCATTTTGAAGTAGAAAGAAGTTTAGATGGAGAAATTTGGGATGTATTAGTTAAAATCAATTCAAAACAAAACAGCAATAAACTTACTCATTACGAATATCTTGATTACAAAGCTACGGAAGATTTGTACTACTACAGAATTCGTCAGGTCGATTTTGATGGCAAATCATCTTATTCAAAAATCATTCAGATTAATGCTGAAATTGAATCTGAACCTATTATTCATAAACTATATTATACAGAATCAAGTTCAAGTATTCAGGTATTACAAAATTTACCGGGTGATGTGTATTTTGATATGGTAGATATTCATGGTAGAATATTGTATCAAAACAGATTATTGGTGAACAATGAAATTCCTCTTTATGCTTCTGATAAAGGTGTTTTCATTATTCGTTTTTATCAGCCTAATACAGGCAAAAAACAAGTGTTAAAACTTGCGATTCAATAGAAATTTATAAAATTAAAAAGCCTGTTTGAAATCTACATTCAAACAGGCTTTTTTTGTTATTGCCATTCCATAATCCTGAAATCAGGTTCATTGAGTTCATATAAATCGTAGCTGGCATTTTGTTCCGGTAAACTATACAAAAAGCTTTTCAGACTAAGGAATTTGTAAGAATGAAGATGAATTCGTTCCTGTGTAAAATGAAGTGTCTTTTAATCCGGTTGAATTGCTGTAAATGCTGATTTCAGATGCTTGAACAAAGTCTTTTGCATCAGAAATATAAGTTTTATTTGATGTACAATAAAAGCTATAGATGTTTTTATTAGTGGCTGAAATAAACGGATTAACGGGTAGCGTTTCGTCTTTCATTTCCATTCTGAAAATATCTTTATGCTGAAAATAAATTTTAGCATCACTTGCATTAAACAATATTTTGCCCGGCGGATTATTCATAGCAAAATTGAAAGATTTCAGTATTTCTTTCGAATTTGGATTTAACCTCACAATTCTTCCCTGGTAGGTATTGTCTTTTCCAATACAACTAATCCAGATTTTATTTTCTGCGTCTAAACATATGCTTGCAGAACCATACCCAATTTCAATACTGTCTTGTAATTGATCGGTATTGGTATTAATGATATAGAGGTATTTACTTTCTTTGTTACAAACAAATAACTTGTTTTCATAAAACAACATCTCTTCTGTCCAACCTTGAATTTTAATGCTGTTTTTTATTTCTTTCTGAATTAAATCTACCACATAAACACCATTCATATACAAATCACTTACATAGGCTTTAGTATTATAAACAGGAAGAATATATCTTGGTGATTTGAATCCTGTAATGCTTCCGGCTGATTTAAAATCACTTTTATTGATGATTTCAATTTTACCTGAATTGTTTACTACTAAAAAGATTTTATCGTTATACAAATACATGGATTGTAATACATCACCCAGATTTTTTTGGTTTTGTTGTTTGAATACGTCTTTGATTATAATAGGTTTTGATAAGTTTAAATTCACAAAACTTAAGGATGCATTTCCCCATTGAAAATTGCCTTCGTTGCCAATCAGTAATCCTTCACTAAAAGTATCTATTGGTGATTCAGGTGGATTAACACAACAAACTTTTTTATCACATGAAAACAGTGATAACATCAAACCAAAAAGAAAAAGGAATGAAACAAGTTTATTTACCATTGTTGAATTTTATAGGTTGATATGCCTTTGTTGCAAATAATTCTTACAAAGATAAGGTTTGATGAAGATTCAGGTTTCAAACTGATTTTTGATTCATTACTTTTTATTTGTTGAATAAGTTTCCCATTGCTCTCGTAACATTCAATCGATATCTCATCATATGGATTATCTATAAAAAGTTCCTTACTTCCATTCATAGGATTTGGATATAAGTTGAATGAAAGAGAAGATAATTCATTGATAGCATTCGTGCTTTTGCCATGAATAATTCCAATAGCATCTAAATCAAAACCTGAAGAGGGATAAGGTGTAGGGAAGGGGTCGTTTATTTTTCTTCCGAACACATCTTTGCTTACAAAACTGTCGTTTAAACTACCAATTACATCAACAATTCTAATATAATGTATGGTTTGGTTTTGCAAACTATCAACCAGTTCTTCTAAATCAAAAGGAACTCCATATCCTGCAATATATTTTCCAGCAAGGTTTCTAACTTTTTCAGGATATAAACCGGTGAAATTGTCAATTTGATTGATACTATCGTTTAAACTTTGAGCAGGGAATCGGTGGAATTTTTTTCCATCAGTACTTACTTCAACAAAGGCTAATTCCATATGATAAGTTCCTGTTCCCGGAATTTCAAAACCATTTTCAAATATGGCAAAATCAGGACCTTCTTCATCAAAAACACCATCTTTAAAATAAGCTGTTGCTATACCTCCATCACCCAAACTAACAATTCCGTTTTCAAGCGCTTTTCCATAACCAGAATTTGCTTCTCCAATTGTAGGAAATCCAAGCGTGATATCATTGATTTGAACTGGACCTCTTTGAAGTACAATCGAATCGCACCAGAATTTAATTAAAGATGAATCTTTATAAATAGCATCTGAGCCTGGCAATCCTGCTGCAGGAGCAAATTGTGCCTTGGAATGAAAAGTTCCAAGGCACAAGATAATGAGGTATAGAAATTTAATTTTCAATTTAGTTTTTTAGGAATTTTTTGAATCCTGTTGCAGATTCGCCACGAATGTAAAGAATATACAATCCTGATGGTAATGAATTGATATCAATTGAATTTGTATTGTTTTCAGTTAATAATGTTCTGCCACTTAAATCTTTTACTTCAAGGCTTTTGAAAGTATTTTCTCCTGAAACATAAATTCTGTCGTTGGCAGGATTTGGATACAATTGAACCGATGCGATTGCTTTGTTTTCATCAACAGAAGTAGGAGTATTTGTATCTAATGTTGTGAAATTATCCATGTAAAAATAGGTTGGAGTATTAATTCCCCAATCACCCACATCGCTTGATGCAAAGGTGATTTGTAAGCTGTCGATATCTTTTAAAGGCCTTAAGTTAACCCATGTCCAATTTGTAATGAAATAGTCTTTGCTGTTATCAGGGTTTCTGAAATCTGCTAAATAAAATTCAAGCGCAGTATCAGCAGGATTTCCACCATCTTTCCAAGCACTGATAATGATTTTAAAGTAATCAGAATCATTTCCTGAAGCACCACCAAATTTCTTTGAGAAGGCACTACCAAATTTCATGTCTTTATAAGTGTAAGTTCCGTTGTTAATGAAAAAACCATCAACCTGTTTTCCTTTAGCAGCGCCTGTTAAAACAATTTTCGAACTTGAATATCCAACTGCATAAGTTGAAGAATTTTGAGCTCCTTTTAAAGAATATACACTGTACATATTGGTATAACTTGCTGTAACACTATCACGCATAGTAGAGGCTGAAAATCCATTCCAGAAATCACCTGCAACTGAATCATAATAGTTAACAAAGAATGCGTTTCCACTGCCGAATCCACCTGATTCATCAGAACCATTCCAATAAGAACTGTCTTTTAGATTTAGGTTTTCGAAGGTAGCTACTGTTTGTGCTTTTGATAGTCCGACCATGCTAATAAAGCTTAGGATAATTAGTACTTGTTTTTTCATGATATTTTTAAAATTGGTATTGTATACTTAGTTGGTTGTCGGCTCCAGGCATTGGCCTGTTTACAACAACATAATAGGATGTGCCGAAGCCGTTTAATCTGTTGTATTGAAATGTTAAATGATGATTTTTCAGATTGATTTTTTTCGAAATGCTGATATTTCCCAACACGTAATCATCAAGCGATTCTGTATTGGTGCTGGTATAAAATCTTTGTCCTATATATTGATGAACATAGGCCACATAAAAGGTTTTATAACTTACTGCCATTTGTAAACTATGTTTTATTCTTGGCACATAAATCAATTGTTTATTATAAGATGGGTCTTGAATATTACTCTTGTTTAAAGCATTGCAATAGTCGTGTTGACCTTTAAATAAGAAACCAAATTTTTTGATTTTAAAAGTATAATTCCAAAAGAGTTCCAATCCCTGAACTTCAACATTACCAAGGTTCACAACTTCCCATCTCGATGATGAAATTGGTAACCATGTAATTTGATTTTCAGTTTTTCTTTGATAGGCATTTAGTTTGAGTTCAGGACCTTTTTGTTTGAATGTTTTATAAGTAAATCCTACTTCAATATTGTTT
>JBIPMI010000134.1:0-8153 GCA_044369215.1 Bacteroidia bacterium
GGTTCGCGAATTGTACGATTTGTTCAGAAATCATTACCATGAAATCTCGTCGGGAGCAGAATTGGCTGAAATCAACTACCAATCTGATTTAAGTGAAAAACCATTTGATGAGATTCTAATAATACATGACCAGGTTGATAGATTGGCGCAACGAACAACTAAAGGTGTTCATAAAGACGATTTTAATTTTATTCTAAATGGATTTCCTGTTAAGAAATTTGGTTCACAAGGACAACAGAAGTCGTTTATGATTGCTTTAAAACTCACTTTTTTTGATTACCTGAAAAATAAAACAGGCGAAAAACCTTTGTTATTGTTGGATGATATTTTTGAAAAACTGGATGAAGAAAGATTAAGTTCTTTAATTAAACGTATTAGTAATCAGGAATTTGGTCAGATTTTTATTACTGATACCCATAAAAAAAGAATTGAAGATGCTTTTCAGTTCATCTCAAATGTAGAAGTTGTCTTCCACCATATTAGTAATTGATTTCAAACTAAAAATAAATACGCAATTCAATTTGACTAAATTTGAAATATGAGGTATTCGAATGAGCAAAGTTTAAAAGATATAATTGGTCAGTTTTTAGAAAAGGACAAATTAGGATTGCAATTAAAGGAAGCGAAATTGGTTGCAGACTGGGAGAAAATTGCAGGCACCATGATTTCGAATCATACCACTAAGCTTTATGTGAATGGTGGAAAACTCTACCTATACATAGATTCACCTGCATTAAAACAGGAATTGAACTACCAAAGAACCAAATTGGTTGAACTTGTCAATCAATTTGTTGGTTCTGATTTTATTGAAGAAGTAGTTTTAAGATAGGGCCTTATTTCTGCCTTTAAGATAAATTTGAACAATTATCCGCTACTTTACCAAAGACAAATTTACGAGACTTTACAGCTGATTATTATTCGTTTAAATCAAACTTTACCTCAATAAATGATTAATAATTGAGTGTATTTTTCTTTTAGCAAGTTCTTAAAATCCAGCAAGGATGACATTATTATAGAAAATAAAATATGAAGAAACTCTTCCCCAAACTCTACAACGCGGACCAAAGGTCCGCGTTGTAGAGTTTGGGAGATTTGGATTAAAACATTTTTCTATAAACTTGTGACCACTTTCGGGGTCATTAATTTCATTGAATAGTTCAATTTAATTTCAAAAACTTTCTGAAAACAATTCTCAATACATAAACTGGATTTTAAAAAATACTTCTGGTAAACATACTGATATTCGTATATAGAAATCGAGTTTTAGTTGATGTAAGTATTTTCATGCAATTCTGCTAAAACCTAATCTATTTATTCTATTAAAGATTTACAGCAGGCCCTAAGATAATTCGTGTTGCTTTTTATGCAATTGAATAGCAATTCTAAGTTTTGAATAGGTATAAGTGCCATTAAATTCATCAAACAAAGGTTTTAATCCTTCAAATGATTTTTCCTCATTTACTTTATTAATCAATTGAATTTCTTCATCAGTAATAATTAGTTTATAATCTAAAATACCATCAACAACCAATTCTGCCAAATGCCCTTCAATGGTAGATTCGGCCATGTTTCTTGATTTCGCTATTTCGGGAGCTTTCATTCCGGCAACAAACATATCATGAGTAATTAATTTCGATTCACCTTTTCCGGGTTTTGCTACAGTTTTTTCACTTGGAATTTCAACGCTTAAATTCATTCCCGGCATTGTGACAAGCCCAATTTTCTTTCTTTTTTGAATAACCTGATTTTTGAATCTATCTAAAATTTTACTCAAACCTTTGATTCTTTTTTTGCTTGAAACATCGGTTTTAATTTCAGCAAGTGGCTCTAGAACATTTTCTCCTAATTCTTTGATGAAATAGCGTTTTGCTCCCAGAATTTTTTGGCTAATCCAATCAATATCTTCATTTTCTTCCCTGAATTTAAAGTTGATTAATTGCTTAAATTTTTCAGCCATTTCATCTAAATGAAGAAAGGTATTTTGGATTTTTTTCCAATTCTTTCCAAAAGTTTCGTGTTCGTAAATAGCTAGTTTCTGAAGCTGTGAAATTGTGCTTTTTTCTAATTGAAGTAGTTCATACATCGCAAAAATTTCATTCATGTTTAGTATGGCATACATTCGTTTTTCCAATTCTAATTCCTCAATCCAATCTTGTGGACTGGTTTGTCTCTTTAAGAAGTTAACTATGTTTCTATCTGATATAATATTTGCTGGGGAAATGTCTGATAGCAGTCCTAAGCCTTGTAAACTAGTGCACCTACTTAACGCTACATAAACCTGACCTGCAGCAAAGGATTTACCTGCATCAATCAATACTTCATTAAAAGTTAAACCCTGGCTTTTATGGATGGTAATTGCCCAGGCAAGTTTAAGTGGATATTGAGTAAATTTTCCTAGTTCTTTTTTCTGAATTCTATCCTCATCACCATCATAAACATATTCGTGATTGGTCCAGTTTTCTTTACTTACTTCAAACTCATCTTCATTATCAAAACTTACAAATACCTCATCTTTGCCTAATTTTGAAATGACAGCTATCTTTCCATTGTAATACTTTTGAAGACCGGAGCTATCGTTTTTTGTAAACATAACTTGAGCTCCAACTTTTAGTTCCAGTTCAAGTTCACCGGGCACATTTCGTTCATTAAAATTGCCCGAAAAGCTGGCTTTGTATGAAAAAGATTCACCTTCTAATGCATCAATTGAATTTTTGTTGATGGCTTCAGATTGGTAATTATGACTTGATAAAATGATAGTGCCTTTAGGAATTTGATTTGGCATCGATTTTCTCAAGCTTCTCATCAGCTCAAATTCGAAATTTTCACATTCATTATTTCTGATTTTGTTTAATAAATCAATAAATTGAATGTCTTGCTGACGATAAATTTTAGTTAATTCAATAGTTTTAAAAGGAGCAAGTTTCATAACCGTTGCTTCAAAGAAAAATGGACTTGCATAAAACTGTGAAAGCATAGCCATTTCATCATCTTTTACAACAGGAGGTAGTTGAAATAAATCTCCTATAAATAACATTTGAGCTCCACCAAAAGGCTCATTTGGTTTGTTTCTAACATACCTTAAAATATCATCAATAGCATCAACAACATCAGCTCTAACCATACTAATTTCATCAATAATGATGAGTTGCAGGTTTTTGATGAGTTCAATTTTGTCGTCTGAAAAACGCAAATTTTTGAGCAGCATGTATTTCGATACTGCACCGTTTGCACCGGGTTTTATATAGGTTGAGAAAGGTAACTGGAAAAATGAATGAATGGTCATTCCTCCGGCGTTCATTGCAGCAACGCCGGTTGGAGCAAGTATAACTAGGTTTTTAGGAGAATCATTGATGATTTCCTTTAACAATGTCGTTTTACCTGTTCCGGCTTTTCCGGTGAGAAAAAGATTAGAGCCTGTTTCGTGAATGATAATTTTAGCTATTTCAGCGGGTTCAAACTGATTCATGTTCCAAAAGTGAATAATAAAATTTAGTTAGTTTTTAGTAATTTGTAAATAGTTGAATTATAGCGCTTTATTAATTTTACTTGAATTGACAATCTATACAATTTTAATTTTTCTGAGGGATTCCTAAAATTAATTCAGGTAAAATGCGCTGTTTTTACTTCAATCTTGTCAATTTGGGCTGATAAGTTTAATCTTGCAGGTAAATCAAACCGGATGAAAAAACTTATTGAATGTGTTCCAAATTTTAGTGAAGGAAACGATCTTCAACTTATAAGATTAATTACAAACGAAATTGAGGCTGTTGAAGGAGTAATGCTTTTGGATGTTGATCCCGGAAAGGCAACAAACAGAACTGTTGTAACTTTTGTAGGTGAGCCTGCACCGGTAATTGAAGCTGCATTTAGAGCAATAAAAAAGGCTTCGGAATTAATTGATATGAGCAAACATAAAGGTGAACATCCTCGTATGGGTGCTACTGATGTTTGTCCTTTAATTCCTGTAAGTGGAATTTCAATGGAAGAAACAGCTGAATGGGCCGTGAAATTAGCTAAAAGAGTAGGAGATGAATTAAGTATTCCGGCTTATTTATACGAATATGCTCAGCCAAATAAAGATAGAAATAATTTATCAATTATTCGTGGTGGTGAGTACGAAGGATTTTTTGATAAGATTAAACTTCCTGAATGGAAACCGGATTTTGGTCCTGCTGTATTTCCTGCAAAATCAGGTGCTACTGTAATTGGAGCTCGTGATTTTTTAATTGCGTATAATGTTAATCTAAATACGAAATCAGTTCGTTTTGCCAATTCAGTGGCTTTTGATGTACGAGAAGCCGGTAGAGTAAAACGTGAAGGCAATCCAGTTACAGGTAAAGTTGTAAAAGACGCTGATGGAAACGATGTTAGAATCCCTGGAACATTAAAGGCTTGTAAGGCTATTGGTTGGTATATTGAAGAGTATGGAATTGCTCAAATAAGTATGAATCTTACTAATTATAATATTACTTCTGTTCACCAAGCTTTTGATGAAGTTTGCAAAAGTGCTGATAAAAGAGGAATGCGTGTAACAGGTAGCGAATTAGTTGGTTTAATTCCTCTTAAAGCTATGCTCGATGCAGGAAAACATTATTTAGCTAAACAAAATCGTTCAACTGGAGTAAGCGAAAAAGAGTTGATTCAAATTGCTATTAAATCTTTGGGTTTAGATGAATTAGGTCCATTTGATCCTGAAAAGAAAATCATTGAATACAAATTAAAAAATGCTTCAGAATCAAGGTTGATTCAAATGAATTTAACTGAATTTGCAGATGAAACAGCTAGTGAAAGTCCAGCTCCTGGTGGTGGTTCAATTAGTGCTTATTGTGGAAGTTTAGGTGCTTCATTAGGCACAATGGTTGCAAATTTATCAGCAGGAAAAAAAGGTTGGGAAGAGCAATTAAGCTATTTTTCTGATTGGGCTGCCAAAGGACAAGACCTTAAAGATAATTTATTGAGGTTGGTTGATGAAGATACCGCTGCTTTTAATGAAATTATGAAAGCATTTTCATTAGCTAAAAATACAGATGAGGAAAAGAAAGCACGAACAGAAGCAATTGAAAATGCAACAAAATTTGCTTGTGAAGTTCCTTTTAAAGTAATGAAAACTTCATTCGAAACTTTGGCCTTATTAGCTGCTATGGTAGAAAAAGGAAATCAAAATTCTATTACTGATGCAGGTGTTGGCGTATTGTGTGTTAAAACTGCAGTAAGAGGAGCTTACTTTAATGTTTTGGTAAATGCAAAAGGTTTAAAAGACAGATTTTGGGCAGATAAAATGGTAAAAGATGCAAAAGATTTATTAGCTTTAAACCACAAAAGTGCAGATGAGATTCTTGAAAAAGTTGAAGCAGCTTTAGTTTAATATGATTCAAAAAATAGTTTTAAAACTAATAGGAGTAATCCTCATGATTCTAGCTCCATTCGTAGCCTTTAAAGCGGGTTATGAATGGATTAGGATTAAGTTTTTAGATGCTAAACCAACTTATCCATTAGGGGAAAAGTGGCTGCAGAATGCAGAAATTCCTGATATTCAATATTTGGCCAATTATGAGCAACAAATGCTGAGTATTGCTTTAGTTTGCTTGGGGATTGCAGTAATGACATATTTAGCCATGTTAATCAAAACTCTAATACGATTGGTTTGGTTGGCCCTGGTCCTGTCAATCGTGTACTTTGTTTATTTAAACATCAAGTAAAATCTAAAGCGGTTTTTCCTGGTTATTGCTTACCGATTTTCCAACCAAATCATAAATTACATGATCAAGTTCACTTAAAGACTCCTGAAGTTTTGATAGGATGAACTTGTTTTCTTCAGTGAGATTTTCTGATTCAAAAAGGTTGATTAATCCAATCATATTCGCAACCGGTTTTCTTATGATATGCGACTGAGTAAAAGCAATTTCCTTCAAACGTTTCGATTGGTCTTCAATGGTTAATCTATCGAGCTTTCTGCTCGAAATATCGATTGCATTATAAGATACACCAATTACCTCTTTGTTTTCATCATAAACCGGGTAAATTTCTAATCTAATCCAGGCTTTGCCGGATTTTGGGAAGTTTGCTAAATATTCAGTCTCACAAATCCGTCCATTTAAAGCCTGGTCTATAAAGAGTTTAAAATCAGGACGAATCTCATCATTTATGTAATTGAAAACATTCCCATTTCTTTCCATATTAACTCCAAATTCTCTTTTCACAAATGCCGATGCTACACGATTAAAAAAGATAACATTATAATCTTTCGAAATCATGAGTTTGCTATATCTGGAGCTATTGTAAAGAGCAGTTAGAATTTTATTGAGGTAATTGTTTTCAAGCTCAATTATTTTGGATTGATGAATATTTTCTGCATTAAAGCTAATTCCAATAATTTCTTTTCTGTTATATACAGGTTTATAACTTACTTTATGCCAAATTCCTGGAGTATTATTTATTTGAAGGAATTCTTCTTTGCTTACTTCATTTCCAATTAAAGATTCAGCAATTGAATATTCGAATTTGTCCTTTAAGATTTCCGGAACATATTGCTCAAATGATTCACCTTCTTCAAGTTTTTTTCCAAAGAATGTTAATGCAATTTTATCAGCGATTTTGTTAAAATGCATGATTTTTTTATCAGGTGAAATCAGCACATTGATACTTGTACTGCTATCAACCAATGCATTTAATCTCATTTCAGAAACAATCAATTTCTCTTCAATTGTGTGTTCCGTTGTAATGTCTCTAAGAAATACTGCAATTCCTTTTTCTGAATAGTAAATAGTTACCCTTAGCCATTGATTTACCTTTGAAAAGTAATCTGTAAACTGGAAACTTGTTTTGGTTTCCATCGATCTTTTTAGTTCTCTGCCTAAATTTGAGTTCTCAATTTCAGGTTCAATGTCCCAAAAGCTACCTTCAACTAGTTCAAATTTTGACTTACCCAAATATTTTTCACTAATTGCATTTGAAGATTTAAATCTCCAATCTTTATCTAATACAAAAAAACCATCAGTTAAATTTTGAATATTGGTTTCAACCCGCTCACTAAATTCTTTAATGTTTTCAAACATTTCGAAGTTTTCCGTTAAATCGATGCCCATGCACATGATTCCTTCCGGTTCATTTTCTTTGTTTAATATGGCAGAAAATTCCCAATGAGTCCAACTATACCTATTTGTATTTGCAAGAGGTTTTCTTATTTGCAGAATTGTTGATTCAAATTCGTTCTGTAAGCATTTTTCAACAGCCTTAATAATAATATCAGTATCATCAGGATGAATCGAAGCCATTATATTTGCTTTGAAATCATTTTTAATAATATTCTTATAAAGAATAAAATAGGCTTGATTATAATAAGTTATATTACCAGTTAAGTCAGTTGCTACAACTAAATAAGTACTTGAATTCTTTAAGTAATCAGGAATTTCGATATTTTGAGTATTATTCAATTTGTTTACTTAGTTTTTGATTAATTATTTTATTAATTTGATGTAAAATTGAAAACTACTTTAGTTATTTTTATTTAAATTGAGTTAATGCCTATTTAAGTACTGTTTTTATTGATTTGGTCAGATTTTTAATCTTTTTTTACCAATTTTTAACTTCTTTTATTTGCAATTTATAGTCAATAAATCACGAAATGTTTCAATATTTCATCAATTAATTTTGAATCAATTCCTATCTTTTAAGCTATTGATAATCAGTATAAAACAAAAAAGCCTCGTTAACGAGGCTTTTTTGTTAATTATTTATTAATACTACTTAGCATAATTCACTGCTCTTTTTTCTCTAATTACCGTTATTTTGATTTGGCCTGGATAAGTCATCTCCTTTTGAATTCTTTGAGATAAATCTATAGATAATAAATCAGCGGCATCATCAGTTACTTTATCACTTTCTACAACTACACGTAATTCTCTACCTGCTTGAATGGCAAATGCTTTTTCAACTCCAGAATAACTCATGGCAATTGTTTCCAAATTCTTCAAACGTTTCATATAGTTTTCAGAATCTTCTCTTCTTGCACCTGGTCTTGAACCTGAGATTGCATCACATGCCTGAATGATTGGTGATAACATACTTGTCATTTCAATCTCATCATGATGGGCTCCAATAGCGTTAACTACTTCAGGGTGTTCTTTGTACTTTTCAGCCAATTTCATACCTAA
>JBIPMI010000135.1:0-8140 GCA_044369215.1 Bacteroidia bacterium
ATAATTTTGGGGTTGACTTAAACATAAAACTCGACCAATTAAATCCAAGTGGATCCTACAAAGATAGAGGTGCTTCTGTACTGTTAAGTCATATTAAATCAATTGGAATTCAAGACATTGTACAAGACAGCAGCGGAAATGCAGGAGCCGCAATAGCCGCTTATGCAGCTGCTGCAAAAATTAATTGTAAAATTTTTCTTCCCAAAGAAACACCCGAAAGTAAAATCCTGCAAATGAGAGCTTATGGTGCTGAAATTTGTGTAGTTGACGGAAATAGAGAATTAGCAGCCGAACTTGCTTTTGAAGCTGCAAAAAAATCTTATTATGCTAGTCACTGTTTTAATCCATTTTTCTTTCAAGGAACTAAAACCTTTGTTTATGAGGCATTTGAACAAATGGATGAAAAAATTCCGGACTATATTGTTCTTCCTGCAGGAAATGGAACCTTAATTATTGGCGCATATTTAGGTTATATGGATTTACTAAAGGCAAAGTTGATAGAAAAAATACCAAAAATTATTGCTGTTCAAACAGAAGCTTGTAATCCTATAGAAATTGCATTTAAGGCAAACAAAAAGAATATCAGCCCAATAGAAAAAAAGAATTCAATTGCAGAAGGCATCTCCATTGCAAATCCTATAAGGGCAAACGAAATCCTGGATTGCGTTTATAAATCCAATGGAATGGTAATTTCTGTAAATGAAGAGGAAATTTTGAATTCATGGATTGAGTGTTCAAAAAATGGGCATTTTATTGAAAGTACTTCTGCAGCAACTTTCGCAGGAATTAAAAAAATTGCTGAAACTGTCGAACCTGGTTCATCAATACTCAGTTTGTTTAGCGGTCATGGTTTAAAGTCATTAGATAAAATCTATAAAATGACCTGAGAAAAACTTTAGATTTGCTCGCAATGTTTAGATTTTTTGTTTTTATGCTGATTCTAATTTCCTGTCAAAATTCGAATAAGGAAAAGCCATTGGCAATTGCTTATGGTGAAGAATTAAAATTAGACAATTTAATTGATTTTGAAAAGTTAAATCTACATGGAAAAGACAGTATAAATCAACTTAAAATTCTTGTAAACGAATGGCTTATAAAAAAAATACAATTAAAAGAAGCCGAAAATGAAAAACCAATAAGTGAGGATAAAATAAACTTAATGGTACAAAATTATAAGGAGGAATTATTAGTTCATTCTTATGAAGAAAATTACACAAATAATAAGCTCGATACAAGCATTTCAGACAAGGAACTACGCAGGTACTTTGATGAAAATAGTCAAAATTTTCAACTAGGAAGTAACCTTGTACGACTTATTTTCGTTAAAAGTCTTGAAGAAAATAAAGACTTAAATGAAATTAAAAAATTGATACAATCTAATGATAAAAACGACCTGAATCAATTGGGAGTGATTTGCAAAAACACTTGTGAAAACTGGTTTCTTGAGCCTTCATCCTGGCTCAATTTCGACGATGTAATAAAAGAAATCCCTATTAAAACTTACGATGCAATTCAGTTTTTGCAAAACAATAAATATGTAGAAATTAAAGAAGGGTCTTATATTTACCTCGTTACTATAAAAGAATATAAAATAAAAAACTCAGCTTCTGAGTTTGTATTTGAAAAAGAAAAAATAAGAAAGATAATTTTGTACTTGCGACGAAAAAAACTTTTGAAGGATTTAAATGAAAAACTAAAAAAAGAAGCTGAACTTAATAAACAAATCGAGAGTTTTGTGGAATAATATGAAGAGAAAATTAATGATTTTATTGGGCTTAATTTTGGGAATTCAAGTCACCAAAGCCCAAGTTTTAGATGAAATTGTTGCCGTTGTTGCCGATAGAATAATTCTTAGGTCGGATATTGAAGTGGCATTTGAACAATTTAGCAAACAAACCGGAAATACAAACGATTCAATGAAATGTGAGATTTTGAAACAGAAACTCATTGAAAACCTGATGATTATTAAAGCTCAAGTTGATAGTTTACCTGTCAATGAAGAAAGAATTGATGCTGAAATTGAGGAAAGAATCAGGTATTTCGCTAAACAATACGGTGGTGAAAAAGGATTGGAAGAAGTTGCAGGAAAAAGCATTTTAGAAATAAAAAATAGCCAAAGAGAAAATATTAGTAACAACCAACTCATTCAAGAAATGCAAAGGAAGATTGTTAAAGATATTAAAGTTACTCCCACAGACATCAAAAACTTCTATAATTCCTATCCAAAAGATAGTTTACCTTATTATAGTGCAGAAGTTGAACTTGCACAAATTATAATAGAACCTAAAGTAAGCAAAGAATCAAAACAAGCTGCTTATGAGAAAATAGTTGAACTCCGAAGAAGAATTGCTGAAGGCGGTGAAAAATTCAGTACATTGGCTTTAATTTATAGCGATGATAAAATTTCGGCAAGTAATGGAGGAGAACTTGGTTACTTCGGAAGGGGCATGATGGTTCCTGAATTTGAAGCTGCTGCTTTCAGGCTAAAACCGGATAGTATTTCAAAAATTATTGAAACAACATATGGATACCATATTGTTCAACCTATTCAAAGAAGAGGTGAAGAAGTAAATGCCCGACATATTTTAATTATGCCAAAAATTTATAGCACTGATATGGAATTGGCTCGTCAAAAATTAGACAGCGTTATTCAATTGATAAAAATCGATTCAATGTCGTTTGAAAAAGCTGCTCAAAAATTCTCTGATGACGCTGAAACAAAAGGCTCTGGAGGTTTTATTGGTTCAGGTGGACTTGGGAATTCCCGCATTGCTGTTGATGAACTTGATAAAAATGTATACTTAAGCATTTCATCTTTAGAACCTGGTGAAATGTCTGAACCTGAGTTAATGTTTTTACCCGGTCCAGAACAGAAAAAGGCCTGGAGAATTTACTATTTAAAAAGCGAAACACCACCTCATGTTGCAAACCTAAAGGATGACTACCAAAAATTTAATGGAATGGCCTTTAACAAAAAGCAAAATGATGCTATTCAAAAGTGGGTTGAAAAGAATAGGAAAGAATTTTATATTCAGGTAAATGGCCCTTTTGCAAATTGCAAACAAATTTCAGATTGGGTTTCTAAAGGAAAATAATTAGCAGAATGACAGTTTATTCAAATGATGCAGAAGCTGCAAAAGCTTTTAGTGCGAAATTTCAGGAGTTAAAAAATGAAATTGGTAAAGTAATTATTGGGCAAGACGAGGTTGTTAATAATTTACTTATATCAATATTTTCTAATGGCCATTCTCTTTTAATTGGTTTACCAGGACTTGCAAAAACATTATTGGTAAAAACCATTTCAGAAGTATTGGATTTGAAGTTCAATAGAATTCAGTTTACCCCTGATTTGATGCCAGGTGATATCACCGGTTTTGAAATTTTAGATGAAAATAGAAATTTCAGATTTGTAAGAGGACCTTTATTTGCCAATATAATTTTGGCAGATGAAATAAACAGAACTCCACCTAAAACCCAGGCCGCTTTACTTGAAGCAATGCAGGAAAAATCTATTACTGCTGGTGGCAAACTTCACAAACTTGATGCTCCATTTTTTGTTCTTGCTACTCAAAATCCTATTGAACAAGAAGGAACTTACCCATTACCGGAAGCACAATTAGATCGTTTTATGTTTAATTTAATTCTTGATTATCCTTCTTATTTAGAAGAATTGGAAGTAATTAAAACTACCACATCAGGAAAACAAACAGAGCTTCAAAAAATAATGCATTCAGCTGATATTCTTCAGTTTCAAGAGTTGGTAAGGAAAGTACCAGTTCCGGATAATGTGATGGAATATGCTGTAAAACTTGTTTCAAAAACCAGACCAAGTTCTGAGTTCACTACCCAGATGGTTAAAGATTATATTAGTTATGGTGCCGGACCAAGAGCGGGTCAATTTTTGATTCTCGGAGCAAAATGCAGAGCATTATCAAAAGGAAAATTTTCTCCGGATATTGAAGATGTTAAAGCAATTGCAATTCCGGTTTTAAGACACCGTATCATCAAAAATTATAAGGCAGAGGCTGAAAACATGCAAGTTGAAACGATTATAAATTCACTTCTATAACCCTTT
The DNA here is from genome assembly GCA_044369215.1 of Bacteroidia bacterium. Taxonomy (GTDB): domain Bacteria; phylum Bacteroidota; class Bacteroidia; order UKL13-3; family UKL13-3; genus CAISCU01. Next base: position 4,076 of record JBIPMI010000135.1, read on the forward strand.
CTGCTCTCGCCAAATCTGATTAAATGTTTTTTCAACTATTTTTGGAAACTCTCTTTCTTCTCCCCAATCCTTTTTGAAGAAAGATTTAAAGGTAAAGTTTCTTAAAGTAGTTTGTCTATTTAAATTTTTCCTGCTTAGCATTAGTTTATTCCAGGAATACCAAGCTAGTTTATCCCCTTTACTTGCAAATCCCTGGTTAACGAAATCTCTTCGGTTTCTTAATAAATGATTATGTATGTCGATATTTACCGGGCATACGTCTGTGCATTTTCCGCAGAAAGTAGTATGGTTACTTAAGAAACCAAAATTATCCAATCCTGCTTTCAATGGTTGAATTACCTGACCAATTGGACCCGACTGTTGTTGCAGATAAGTATTATTACCGCCAATGGTTTTATAAACCGGGCATACATTATTACAAGCGCCACAATCTATACATGATAAAGCCTGCCTTTGATCCTGTGCGGCCAGAACCTCTGATCGCCCGTTATCAATTAAAATTACTATAAACTCAGCAGGTCCGTCGAAATCATCCCTATCTCTAGGCCCTGTTATTGTAGAAAAACTTTGTAAGACTTTTCCTTTAGAATGAGTTGAATAAAGTGAAAGGAATAAATCCAATTCATTTAACCCCGGAATTATTTGGTCAATTCCGGCTAATACAATATGCGTTTTAGCAAAAGCAAAACTTAATCGAGCTGCTCCAGAATCCTCAGAAATCGCAACCAAACCGCTATCAGCAATAAGAAAATTAGCACCGGTAATAGCTAAATCTGCATGAAGAAATTCAGACCTAAGCTCTTCCTTGATATCAGACAACATTTCGCTTTCATCTGCATCAAGAGAAACCCTTATAGATTGATTCAGTTTGTTTTTCACATCAGAAAACGAATCTTCAATTGTTGGAGTAATAAAATTATAAGGAATCTTTTTAGTTTGTTTTAGAATATAATCTGAAACATCAGCTAAATGATGATTGATCCCTTTTGAATTCAAAAAGGAATCTAGCTCAATTTCTTCAGCTAAAATAGATTTGCTTCTAATTATTTTCTCTGCTTTTTGCTTTTGAATTATCTGCAAAACTTCATTTTGAGCATTAGATATATCATAAGCCCAGATTACCTTACCCCCTTTTCTAACAATTGAGCCCTCAAAGTCAATCAGAAACTTATCTAAATTCTCGTTTACTTTCCACTTGGTATAAGCTGCTCTTAATTTAGCTAATTCCAGATTATTAAAACAAGAAAGTGAATCTTTTCTTCTGCTTTCCAGAATAGCTAAGGAGGCACCAATATGCTGCCTGAAATCAATTTCAGCAATCTTCTTTTGAATTTCTAACTTAAATTTTTCTTCCTGACGCATGAGTATTGGACCAAAAATACTGGAAAAAAATTTGATTATGCCAGTAAAACATTATCTATTAATCGGGTAGCTCCGCAATTTGCAGCAACTAAACAAACAGCATCATGACTAAAATCGCTTAATTTTTCCAAAGTATTTTTATCTGCAATTTCAAAATACTCTAGCTCCAATCGCCCATCAGCCAAAATCATTTCTATTGCTTTTTGATGTTCAAGTTTCCATGAATTTGATTTCCAATTTTGTTGCAAATGAAACAAGGCTTTAGATAATTTTAGAGCAGAAATGCGTCCTGATTCACTTAATCTGACATTTCTGCTGCTCATTGCCAAACCATCAGCCTCTCTAACAACCTCACACTGATGAAATATAATTTGGGGATGATTTCTTCGAATCAATTCTTTTACAACCAAACATTGCTGATAGTCTTTTTGACCAAAATAAACCTGATTTGGATTAACTAGAGAAAAAAGTTTATTGACAATTGTTACGACTCCATCGAAATGGCCAGGTCTATGTTTACCTTCTAATACATGAATAAAGTGACCATAATCATCGGCCGATTCCTTTTTTAAGGAGTTTGGATACATTTCTTCGACAGCAGGAAAGAATAACAAATCACAATTTTCTGAGGCCAAAAGTTTCATATCGGCTTCTATTGTTCTTGGATATGCTTTTAAATCTGAAGAATTATTAAACTGTGTAGGATTTACAAAAATACTGCAAACCACAAAGTCGTTTTCGAGTTTAGCTTTTCTAATTAAAGAAAGGTGTCCATCATGCAAAGCACCCATGGTTGGAACGAACCCTATACTGCTATTTTGGAGATTTTGGGAAGCCAAAACCCCTTGTAATGAAGAAATAGTTTGAGAAAAAATCACTTTAGTTGCTGGTTTTCAGGAGTGTAATAAAAATAGCTATCCTAATTCGGTCGGAATATTAAGAAAATTATTAACATTATCGTAATTTTGCATACTTTTTTATGTAAAGTGTGTATGGCTAAAAAGAGAGTTCTTTACATCTCCTCGGAGATGACACCTTTCCTGAAAGTGAGTAGTGTTGGAGAATTGGCAAGAGTTTTGCCACAAGCAACTCAGGAAAAAGACAATGAAATTAGGGTATTAATGCCAAGATTTGGTTGTATCAATGAAAGAAGAAATCGATTGCATGAGGTAGTACGGTTAAGCGGAATTAACATTACTATAGACGACAACGATAATCCTCTCACAATTAAGGTAGCTTCCTTACCGGAAGCAAAAATGCAAGTCTACTTTCTCGATAATGAAGATTATTTCCACCGTAAACATGTATATACGGATGAAAACAATACTTTTTTCGGAGATAATGATGAAAGAACAATTTTCTTTTGCAAGGGAGCTTTAGAAACGGTTAAAAAACTTGGTTGGCAGCCTGATATTATTCATTGCCAAGGCTGGATGACAAGTTTAATTCCTCTTTATTTGAAAACATTATACAAAGATGAACCTGTTTTTCGTTTAGCGAAGGTGGTTTATTCAGTTTTTGAAAATCAATTTGAAGAAAAATTTGGAAAAGAATTTGCCAGAAAAGCAAGTTTAAATTCAATCGACAATAAACAAGTTTCTTCGCTGGCAAATGCCAGTTGCTCTGATTTGTATATGTCGGGTATTGAACATGCTGATGCTATTGTAAAAGCTAGTACTGAAATTGATCCTGCTGTAACTAAATTTATTAAAAAATTAAAAGGGAAACCCATCATTGAACATCCTGAAGCAGGTGACAATGTAGATATCTATATTGATTTATATGACTCATTGCTTCAGCGACAAAACTAAATTTTTCTTGTTCGTATTATTCATTTCAATTGGAATCAGCTCCTGTAAAAAGGACCTGGATTCAATTGGATCTGGATTAATTGGTGTTAGAAATGGTTTTAAAACTGATTTCGACACTACTATGGACCTAGTGGCTTATACCGTTAAAATGGATACTATTAAAACCAATAATTTTAGTGTGTATGCATTAGGTAAAATCCAAGATCCACTTTTAGGTACAACTCAGGCTGATTTAGTTTTTCAATATGATTTACCTTCTAACGCCTTTACCTGGGAAGGTGCAACTAAACTTGATTCTGCCGTTTTACAACTTCGCTTTCGAGATTTAGATGCTCTTTATGGTGATCCGGAACAAATCCATACATTAAAGGTATATCAGTTAGATGAAAGCCTTAGTGTTGATTCGAGTTATTATTCTAACAGGAAGTACCTAACAAAGTCAAATGAAGTTGGTTCATGGACAGGTAAATTCAATCTGAAAGATACGCTTAAAGTAAAATTAGGATCTGAAACTTTCATTTTACCTCCTCATATCAGGATTAAGATGAACTCAGTTTATGAAGATTTACTTTTTGGTGGAGAAACCAGAGGAGACTTTGTTAGTACAACTACATTTAAAAATGCATTTAAAGGTTTTGTTGTGGTTGATGAAACAAATTTAGCGGGTGGAACGGGTGCAGTTTCTTATATAAGGTTGAGTTCTGATATTACTGCATTAACGGCTTATTATAAAGATTCATTGGCTGCAGATTTTCCTGTAATTCCTGGAAATGAAGTTAGTGCCAATAAAATTAGTTTTGTAAACAGACCATCAAATTTAATTCAGGAACCATTTAAAGGATTTCATAGAGATTCTCTATTTGTTCAGGGATTAGCAGGAACTAAAATTAGA
>JBIPMI010000136.1:0-8066 GCA_044369215.1 Bacteroidia bacterium
TCGAACAATTAATCGACAATATACCTGATGGAGATATTCAAGCCAAAACCAAAAATGTTATCAAATTACCAAAAGGTGAATTCTACCAAAAAGTAGAAACTGCAAGAGGTGAATTAGGTGTTTATTTAGTAAGTGATGGTGCTGCGAGCCCTTACCGAATTAAGTATCGCTCACCCAATTTCTCTAATTTATTTGCATTACCTCAAATGGCAAAAGGTGCTAAAATTGGTGATTTGGTAGCCATCATGTCGACATTAGATTTAATTATTCCTGATATAGATAGATAACATCATGAATCATACATTACTTGCAATTTCATTGTCATCTATAGCAAATTCAATGCACCAAAGCTTACAAGCTATGTTGGGAGATGGATTTGCTTTAACTGCCACAGAAATGCTCTTACAAGGCCTTAGCCTGATAGTTTTTCTGGTTATCTTATGCTTTTACTTAGGTTGGATGGAAAGAAGGGTTGCTGCTTTCATGCAAATCCGTTTAGGTCCAAACAGAGTAGGTCCTCAAGGCACATTACAAATTATTGCTGATACGATAAAGTTACTTTTAAAAGAAGGATTAACTCCGAATAGTTCAGATAAATTTCTTTTCAATTTAGCTCCAATGATTATGGTAATAACTTCTTTTTTAGTTGTTGCTCCATTGGCTTTTTCTAAAGATTTTCAGTTATGGGATATCAATATTGGTATTTTATATGTGTCTGCTGTTTCATCAATCTCTGTTATTGGTATTTTAATGGCTGGTTGGTCTAGTAATAATAAGTATTCTCTTTTAGGTGCAATGAGAAGTGGAGCACAATTAGTGAGTTATGAATTATCAATTGGTTTGTCATTGATATCAATAGTAATTTTAACAGGAAGTCTTCAAATGTCTGATATTATCAATAGTCAATCAAATGGTTGGTGGTTGTTTAAAGGACATATACCTGTCATCATTTCCTTTGTTATATTTATCATTGCTTCAACTGCTGAAATTAACAGAGCTCCATTCGATTTAGCTGAAGCTGAACAAGAATTAACTGCAGGTTTCCATACAGAATATTCAGGTATGAAATTCGCTATGTTTTTATTGTCTGAATACATCAATTTATTTATTGCATCTGCAATTGCTGCTACAATCTTTTTAGGTGGATGGATGCCTTTACATTTAGGAAATTTTGAGGCATTTAATCATGTGATGGATTATATACCGGGATTCGTTTGGTTCATGGGTAAAACCATGTTTATTATTTTTATAATAATGTGGTTTAGGTGGACATTCCCTAGGCTTCGTGTTGACCAACTACTGAACCTCGAATGGAAATACTTACTTCCAATAAGTATGATTAATACAATTTTCATTACCATTATTGCCATTTACGGCTGGCATTTTTAATACAGATAAATATGTTTATAAAAGAATATTTTTCAACTATTTATCGCTCGATAAAATCCTTGTTAACAGGGATGAAACTGACAGGATATTATTTTACTCATCTGAACAAGATTGAAACAGAAGAATATCCCGATAACAGAGCGACTTTAAAAATGGCAGAGCGTTTTAGAGGTGAAGTTGTAATGCCACACAACGATAACAACGAACACCGCTGCACAGGCTGCCAGGCTTGCGAAATAGCTTGTCCTAATGGTACCATCAAAATTATTACCAAACAGGAAATTCTTGCAGATGGTAAAAAGAAAAAACGTATTGACAGTTTTATCTACCACCATGATTTATGCACCTTGTGTAATTTATGTATTGTAGCTTGTCCTTCTGATGCAATTGTAATGGCTCAAACATTTGAACATGCAGTTTACGATAAGAAGTTATTGAAGAAAATTTTGAATAATCCTGATTCTAAAATTATGGAGGGAGTAGAATAATATGAGTAGTTCAAGTATTGTATTTTATATCCTTTGTTTGATGATTGGCTCAACAGCTTTCCTGGCAGTTACATCAACAAAAATATTTAGAGCTGCCATTTATTTGTTGTTCTCTTTGATTGGAATTGCAGGATTGTATTTTTACATGGATCAGGAGTTTATTGCCGCGGTTCAAATTATTGTGTATGTAGGTGGAATCATTGTATTGCTGATATTCTCAATTTTCCTGACACAAGATTCCGGCTCCGACATGCAAAAGCCTCAATTGTGGCGCTCAATTGCATCGGGTGGGGCAGTTATATTTGGTTTTCTGTTTACCTGGTTATGCATCAACGAATTTGCTTTAGATTCAACCAAACCCGCAGATAATTTAGGTACAACCAGAGAATTAGGTCAGAAATTACTGAGCACAGAAGCAGGTGGATATATTTTACCTTTTGAAATGATTGGACTTTTACTATTAGCCGCAATGATTGGTTGTATTGTAATTGCAGTTAAAATTAAAAACGATTCACAAATGAATAAGGAGGCTACATTATGAGTACTGAACCGGGTTTATATCATATCTTAATCATGAGTAGTATTGTTTTCTTCTTAGGGATTTATGGATTCCTCACAAGAAGAAATATGATTACCATATTAATGTCGGCAGAATTGATGTTAAACAGTGCCAATATCAATTTTGTAGCATTTAATAAATACCTGCATCCGGAAAATGCAGATGGTATTTTCTTTAGTATTTTCATTATAACAATAGCTGCTGCCGAAGCTGCTGTGGCCATTGCTATCATTATTCATTTATATCGCCAGATTAAATCTATTGATGTGAATAATGCAAACAATTTAAAATAGGAGGAATTATAAATGAATTTAATAACTGAAGTAATTTTAATTCCCGGTATTCCTTTAGCCTTGTTTTTTATTTTAGGTCTTTTTGGAAAAAAATACCTCCAATCAATTTCAGGTTACCTTTCACTATTGGGCATTTTATGTTCGCTTTTTCTTAGTGTAGATTTAGCATTGTCTTTCAAAAGTTTGGCCCAAGGTTCAGGAGGTGTTCTTGCATTCTCTTTTGAATGGTTAAGTTTTACTGAAACCATGCATATCAATATGGGATTTCTTCTTGATCCTTTAAGCATTATGATGTTGTTGGTTGTCACTTTTGTTTCTTCAATGGTGCAATTGTACAGCTTAGGTTATATGAAAGGTGAGGAGAGATTTGCTACTTATTATGCTTTTCTTTCATTGTTTACTTTCTCCATGTTAGGTTTGGTTTTATCATCCAATATTTTTCAGATATATATGTTCTGGGAATTGGTTGGTGTTTCCTCATTTCTATTGATTGGATATTATTTCAATAAAGATTCTGCAGTTGCCGCTTCGAAAAAAGCATTTATCGTAACAAGATTTGCAGATTTAGGATTTTTGATTGGTATACTTATCTTATCATTTGAAACAGAATCATTGGATTTTTCTGTATTGATTTCAAGATTATCTGATACAAATTCCACCTATTACTTAAATGCATCTTCACCTGGATTTCTTGGCTTAAGCTCATTAAACTGGGGATTGATTTTGGTGTTCATGGGTGGTGCAGGTAAATCTGCTATGTTTCCATTACACATCTGGTTACCTGATGCCATGGAAGGTCCTACACCAGTATCTGCTTTAATTCATGCGGCAACAATGGTAGTAGCCGGTGTATTTTTAGTAGGCAGATTGTTTCCGGTATTTGTATTGAATGAATGGGTAATGAATATCATTACTTTCATAGGTGTATTTTCTGCATTGTTTGCTGCTATCATTGCTTGCACGCAAACCGATATCAAAAGAGTACTTGCTTATTCAACCATGTCGCAAATTGGATTTATGATGTTTGCGTTGGGTGTTTCAGGATATGGAGGTGAAGCAGGATTAGGATTTTCAGCATCCTTCTTTCATTTGTTTACACATGCGTTTTTCAAATCACTTTTATTCTTATCTGCAGGTACAATCATACATTTTGTTCATAGCAATGAAATGGGTGATATGGGTGGCTTAAGAAAATACATGCCTATTACCAATGCCGTATTTTTATTGGCTTGTTTGGCAATTTCTGGGATACCTCCATTTTCAGGATTTTTTAGTAAAGAAGAAATTTTATTGGCAGCCTATAACAAAAGTTTCATGGTATATGGAATTGCCTTATTAACATCAGGTTTAACAGCTTTTTATATGTTCAGATTGTACTTGATGATTTTTTGGAATAAAGAATCAGAAGTTCACGATTCGCACCATGCAGAAGGAACCTGGACTATGAAAATTCCATTGTTGTTATTGGCTATTCCAGCTGTACTTTCAGGCTTCATTCCTTTTGGAACTTATATTAGTTCAGATGGAATTCCTTTAGAAAACCATTTGCATTTAATGTTCTCTATTGCACCGGTTTCATTTGCAATCATTGGAATTGCTTTGGCAATGATGATGTATAAAAAAGAAAATGAATTGGCTGATAAAATGTCGGCTTTATTGGGAAGATTTTATCAATCAGCATTACATAAATTCTATATTGACGAATTGTACTTATGGTTAACAAAAAGTATCATTTTTAATTTAATAGGAAAACCTTCAGCCTGGTTTGATAAGAATATTGTAGATGCCACAATGGTCCAATCTGCTGAACAGACCAATTCTTTGGCAGGTAGATTAAGATTCTTGCAATCAGGAAAATTGCAGGATTATATGATGTACTTTTTTGCAGCTTTGTTGTTGTTATTTTTTCTTTTTGTTCTCTAATTAAAATTTTATGTCAAGTCCACTTATATTAATTAGTGTTTTTCCTTTTCTCATTGCATTGGCATTGTTGTTAATGCCAGGAGATAAAAACAGCAAGGTTATATCTACTATTGGAGCTACTATTCAATTGGCTTTGGTTTTATTTTTACTGCGTGATTTTATGTCGCTGAGAGCATCAGGTGTAAATGAACAGTTTTTATTTTTATACGATTATTCTTGGTTTGCCAATTGGAATATTCATATAAGTTTAGGTGTTGATGGTATGGCAATGACCATGTTATTAATGACGGCTTTCGTTGTTTTGGCAGGCTCTTTGATTTCATGGAATATGGAAAAACTGCCAAAGGAATTCTTCATCTTATTGAATTTATTAAGTGCAGGAGCTTATGGATTTTTTAGCTCACTTGATTTATTCACCATGTTTTTCTTTTTAGAATTGGCCGTTGTTCCAAAGTTTTTATTGATTGGAATTTGGGGAAGTGGTGAAAAAGAAAAAAGTGCATTTAAATTAGTACTGATGTTAATGGCCGGTTCTGCATTGATATTGGTTGGTATGTTGTGGTTGTATTTGCAAAACGGACATACATTCTCCATTGTTGAAATGGCATCAAATCCACCAAGCAAAGAAATACAAATGTTGGTGTTTCCATTGTTGTTTGTTGGTTTTGGAGTTTTCACAGCTTTGTTTCCATTTCATACTTGGGTTCCCGACGGACACTCATCAGCGCCAACTGCAGGTTCTATGTTTTTAGCTGGTATTTCAATGAAATTAGGCGCATTTGGATGTTTAAGAGTTGCAACCTATTTATTGCCAGAAGCTGCTCAATCGTATTCATGGATTATAGTAACACTAGCAAGTATAGCCATCATTTACGGAGCTTTTGCTACCTTAATGCAAACCGATTTAAAGTATATCAATGCTTATTCATCTATTAGTCATTGCGGTTTTATATTACTTGGAATAGGCATGTTAACCAAAACCTCCATAACAGGCGCAATCATGCAAATGGTATCTCATGGATTAATGACAGCCTTGTTTTTTGGTGCGATAGGAATTATTTATTCAAGAACCCATACCCGAAAAGTAGAAGAAATGGGAGGATTATTAAAGTCAATGCCATTTATTTCAAGTATCTTCATAATAGCAGGATTATGTTCTTTAGGTTTACCCGGGTTGAGTGGATTTGCTGCTGAAATGACCATTTTCGTTGGCTCATGGCAACATGCAGATTTCTTTCATAGAATCTCAAGTATTTTGGCAATTTCTTCAATCGTTGTAACAGCAGTTTATATTTTAAGAGCAGTTGGAAAAGTAATCATGGGTCCAATTAAAAATGTAGATTATTTAAAACTGGATGATGCCAATTTAACCGATAAACTCGCAACTGGTTTATTAACTTTTACTGTTTTTTTCATGGGATTAGCACCATTTTGGTTTGTCGGTTTGGTAAGCAAAGATGCTCAAATCATCATGGATCAATTTACTCACCAAATTATTTTACCGTAGTATGTTTGTACAATTATTTCAATATTTACCCATAGAATCTCTTTTGTTCTTATTGGTTTTACTAATACTTGGATTAAAAATAAATGACCAAACACCTAATAATTCTTATGGAAATATGATGGCACTAGGATTGTTTATCATTCTACCACTTGCCTTTATTTTTGGTTCGAATGGAAATCTTTTTGGAAATATGGTTCAGGTAAATTCCATTAATTTTTTCGAAAAAATGATTTTGGTTTTTGCAACCGCATTGATATCAATTCAGGCAAATGATTGGTTGAGTAAACAAAATCATGCCGCTGAATTTGCTATACTAATTATTGTTTCTTTAATAGGCATGTGTTTGATGTTATCAGCGGGAAATATGCTAATATTCTATCTTGGTTTAGAAATGGCTTCAATTCCTGTAGCAGCATTGGCTACATTCGATTTACAAAAACAAGAATCAGGAGAAGCAGGTGTTAAATTAATTTTATCATCAGCATTTGCTTCCGGAATGATGTTATTTGGAATTAGCTGGTTGTATGGAAGCACAGGCTCAATAGATATTCAGACAATTTCGATGGGAATGGCTGATTCTAAATTCTCTTCGATGGCTGAAATCTGGGGACTGATTTTAGTTTTTAGCGGATTTGCTTTTAAGATTTCAGCTGTGCCATTTCACTTTTGGACAGCAGATGTTTATCAAGGTGCACCATTGAGTGTTACAGCTTATTTGGCAATGGTATCAAAAGCAGCAATGGCATTTGTATTTATATCAATATTGGCACCATTGTTTATTCAATTACCTCAGGTTTGGGTTGCATTGGTTAGTATTACAGTTGCATTGACCATCTTTATTGGTAATTTATTTGCTTTAAGACAAAGCTCCATTAAACGATTTTTGGCATTCAGCTCCATTGCGCAAGTAGGATTTATTTTATTGGCTTTAATCATGCCATCAGAACAATCTATTGTATCAATAATCTATTTTGTTATCATTTATTTGTTTTCAAGTATTGGCATATTTGGCGTTGCAACTTGGCTTGAAAGTAGCGGTGCAAAATCGAATCTATCTGTATTTAAAGGCTTTTACCATGAACATAAATTCTTAAGTTGGGTAATGGCAATTTGTTTGTTTTCATTGGCAGGAATTCCACCAACAGCCGGATTTTTTGGGAAATTCTTTTTGATTGGCTCCGGAATAAACATCAGCAATTTTTATCTAATATTATTTGTGGTATTAAACATGGTTGTTTCATTGTACTATTATTTAAAAATAGTGAAATACATGTTTATGGATGCGCCACTTGAAGTTGTAGAGGTGAAGCCAATTCCACTATCATTAAAACTAACTTTAATCATTAGTATGTTTGGTGTAATAAGCTTTGGAGTAAGTAACTGGTTGTATAATTTTATTCATCAATTATTTTAAAAATTATGGCATTAAACGGAAATCATTTATTCGAAGATTTGAATGAAATAAAATGTGCAATAGTTGAAAAAAACTGTAGCCCAGAAAGAGTGGCCTTTTTAAAAGATATTCTTGAGTTCAATAACTATTTTGTTATCATAATTAATTCACCACCACCAAAAGCCGCTAAAACTGCTAATCCTGATGAAACGCCTGTTACATTGCCGGAGACATTTACAGTAGGAGTAACAGATACAAGTTTTAGTCCAATTAAAACCATTGTTAACCGCGAATTAAAAACCAGAGATGGCAAAGTTTTAAGCATGGATTACTGGAAGCAAAGAGAAGAAAAAGAGTGGTATTGGTCGAAGTAGCTACTGGCTACTGGCTACTGGCTACTGGTTACTGGCTACTGGCTACTGGCTACTGGCTACTGGCTACTGGCTACTGGCTACTGGCTACTGGCTACTGGCTACTGGCTACTGGCTACTGGCTACTGGAAATTCACTTTAAT
>JBIPMI010000005.1:0-24899 GCA_044369215.1 Bacteroidia bacterium
CCTCAATTTCATTGGGATTAAGCGTATAATTAATGGACTTATTAAATTGATTTTTAATCGATTTAACTTTACTTAATAATTGAATATTTTTCGCACTAACAATACCTTTTAATTCTTCTGCATCTAAACTGATTTCACCTTTATTGAATTCAGGGTTCAATAAGAATAAATACACTTCTTTTTTGTTGTTTTCTGTCATTACAAAATGAAGCCCTGCTTTGGTTTTAAACTCATACGGACTTATCGGATGCGTGTTATATACTGCTTCCTGATTGATTTTCATCCATTCTCCGAATTCGGCTAAACGTGCATAAGCCATACTGTCCCAATCGCCTGATGGACCGGGAGCAATGTTTAGTAAATAATTGCCACCTCTTGATATAATTAAAGCCAGATTTTTAGCAATTTGTTTGCTTGTTTTGTATTGGTCATTCTTAACATAACTCCAACTATTTCCCATGGTCATGCAGGTTTCCCAAGGATAGGGAAGTGGCTTTTCAGGAATTTGCTGCTCCGGAGTTAAGTAATTTTGATTAGGCCCTTCAACTGCTCTGTCAACCACAATTAAACCCGGTTGTTTTTTTCTTCCTTCCATCGCAATGCTATCCATGTTGATGTCTTGATGAACCGGTTTATAGCCCCATCTTGGAGAAGTTTCTGTCATGGGTTGAACCCAGCCACCATCCAACCAAAGAATATCAACTTTGCCATAATCACTTAATAATTCATTGATTTGATTTTGGGTAAATCGTTTGTAAGCATTCCATTTTTCAGGATATCTGTTTAAATCATAATTAGGATTTCTATCATATGGTGGAAACTTAGGATCCCAGTAATCTTTGTTGTGCCAATCGGGTTTTGAGAAGTAAGCTCCAACCCATAAACCTTCTTTTCTAAAAGCATTAAAGATTTCTTTTGTCACATTGGCTCGTGGATTGCTATGAAATGGCGTTTCTTTTCCAGTGATTTTATAATCGGTGAATTTAGAATCAAACATACAAAAACCATCATGGTGTTTGGTTGTAAAAACCATGTATTTCATACCAGCATTTTTTGCAGCAGAAGCCCATTTCTCAGGTTGAAAATTAGTGGGATTGAATGTTTTTTGTAAGCCTTCATATGACTTTACATATTCAAAATAATTGTTGGCATAAGGACCTCTTCTTTCGCACCAGCCTTCATCTTCAGGACAAATACTCCAGCTTTCAACAACGCCCCATTGGCTATATGGGCCCCAATGCATGAGTAATCCGAATTTGTAATCCTGCCACTGATTTAGCTTTTTCACAACAAGAGAATCCTTACTGGGATAATACTTCTGCTGACTATGATCTTGTGCAAAAGCTGATAAACACATCAGCATAAAAAAAGAAAGAATTGTATTTTTCATTAGTAAACTTCTATTTCATCAATAAACATCCAGGCATCACCATTCACACCTCTCCAGGCCGGTATTTTACCTAATTTGTTGATTTTAATTTTTAAGTACCTGGTTTGAATCGGAACTTGAAATTCAGCTTTTAACTCATGAATTCCAACAGGAAGTTTTAATCCTTTTTGTAAGTTTTCAGAAATGGCATAAGGATATGTTCTTGACAATTTGTTATCGAATTCATATGGCATGACTTCTATTGATGCAGGACCTAAAATCCAGGCCTCATTGTTTTCGAGAAAATGGGTTTTAACCTCTCTTACAATTGTAGCTTCTCCCAAATCTAGAATAATATGAGCATCACGTCCCCACCAGCCCATCCATGAGTACTGGTAATCGTTTACACCTCTGATACCATTGTTGATTGATTGATTTTTTTGCCAGCTTAAACTATCGATAATCATTGAACCGTCTCTATAGTTGGCATCAGGTTTTGTCAAGTACAAAACAGGAGCAGAAACGGCAAAGTGTTTGGTTATAGCTTGCTTCCAGTATTGGGTGGTTCTTTTATAAAACTCATCTGGACTTAATCTCATTTCATGTAAGATTTTTGGTCCGTATAAATTCGTATTTTTAGTGAATTCATTTAATATTTCTGAATAAGTGGGTTTGAAATCATCAGCAAAATAAAAAGGAGAATGTGATTCAGGATTTTCTCTGTTTCTTTTATTTTTCAAGGTGAAAATCCAGTTATCTCCTGATTGAGGAAACTTCATAACCTCTAAAGTTGCATAATAAATTCCCTGATTAATCATCAATAAACGCTGTTGAATCTCTTTGTTGTTTTGCGTTTTTTTGAAAGCCTCATAGATGTTTTTTTCATAACGATTGAGCATTTCATAACTCAAATAACCATTGGCAAAACTAATTGGAGGTTCGTATAAGCTTAAACTTCTTTTAGATTCATTTAAAGCATTTGTTTGTTGATGGATATAACTTATAACATTGGATGATGCATCACCGTAATATGCGTCGCAAAAAAGCTTTGTAAGACTATCAACTGAATAATCCGGGTTCCATAATAATTTAGAAATTAGAAAAGCTCTTAAAGGCTCCATATCACCTGAAGGAGAATTGTAACCCTGTTCAAACATCATATTCACACCATACTTTTTGAACAATTGTAAGTTTGGGCCTAATACCTGCCAATTGGGAAATGGCATTACTAAGTGAGAGAAATTAATCACATAATCCCAAACCAAAATATTCTGACTCACTTTGCTCCAATTGCTTAAATCGGTTTCAAAATCAGTACCTGCAATGGGTTTGCTTCTGTCACTTTCGATGGTGCAGAGCATAATATTCACATTCGACCTTGGCTTGGTAATAACAGGGGCATTCCTTGAATATTGATAAGCTAAGGTTGATATAATTTTATCAGGAAATGAATCTGCAATTTGGTTTACGAATCTTAGTATTGAACCTGCATGACTTTTCTCTTCCTTGTCTATTTTTGAACAAGATGTACATTCACAATAATTGTAATTGTCCATCTGACTTACACTCCAGTATTTTGCAAATGGCTTAAACGACATCTCTTCCCTAAGACTTTTTACTGCAATTTTTAAAGCCTCTTGAGAGCTCATGCAAATCTGGTCTTTTAGTCTGATGCCATTTCTTTCCGCAAAATATTCAGGATGTGATTCAAAATATTTTTCAGGTGGTACCAAGCGATGTAAGGTATGAACCCATAAACCCCAACCTTTATGGTTTTCAAAGTTTCCGCTATCTGCATGGGTTAATTGGTGCCATTTTGCATAATCAGCTCTTCTACATTCGCCATAAAAAACTTCTCTGTATTCAAAGGCAGGAATTTGTTCAATCAACATATCCTTTAAACCATTTTGTTGGATGTTTAAAAGTATTGCTGTTTGTTGTGCTTTGATTTTATTGATGGTGTTATCTTTACTATCTTCAGGGTTCAATGATGAAATTAAAACCTGATCAGCGGTAAGGTACTGACAAGCAAAAAGCTTTTCAAGTATATAATAAACGGCATTGTGATGGGCCCTTTCTGAATGTCCGTAAATATTGATTTTATTGGCTTTAACCTGAATTCCAAAACCATCTTCTTTCCAGTTTTTCTCGTTTTTAAACTGATTTTTTGATTTGGTATGAAACTTAAATTTTACTTCATACTTTTTACCAAGCATCAATTGCAGGTAGTTGTTAAGCGTTGCTTTTGGACTTTGAGATTTTCCTGTTAAAACAGAAAAACATATCAAACAAAAAAATATAATTAACTTTCTCAAAACTAAAATCCTCCTTTGCCTCTGTATAAGCTAAGTGCACCTTTTAGCTTTAATTTAACTACTGTTACTTCTTCATCTATATCTTGATTAGGAATATCAATAAACAAAGTTCCAGGTACTGAACTCCATGAGATTTTACCCATTTCAGCCACTTTCAATTGTTTGTTTGAACCAATTACCTCAGCTGAAATTACCTCATTTCTTAAGCCTTTTAACATGATATTGGTTTGAGTATTGCCTGTTTCTTTATCAGTGATTTTTCTGACATCAGTAACAAATAAAAACAATGTTTGTGAATCTAGAGATAGGGTAGAAGGGCCGTAAAAATGTCCAGCTGGCAAACCTTGTCTGGTTTCATAAATGGCCTCAGCATGTTTTTTTGTCCAGCGACCTAAGTCTTTCAACAATTGGGTTTGTTCATGCGTAATGGTTCCATCAGATTTCGGACCAATATCAATCAATAAATTACCACCCATTCCCAAGCATTCAGCAAAAGTTCTAATGACTTGATTGGATGTTTTCATCAAAGTATCATCAGGTCGCCAACCCCAGTTATCATTGCTTGTCATGCACAGCTCCCATGTTGCAGATTCGGGTCTTGTAACAGGCATATTTTGCTCAGGAGTATGGTAATCTCCATAAGATTTTAAACGTCCATTTAGAATAACATTTGGGTTCTTTTTGAAAATATCTGAAGCAATTTTCTTGGCATTCCAATCTTCTTCTGAATGCTCCCAATCGCCATCAAACCAAAACAAATCGGGATTAAGCTCATCAGAGATTTCATTGATTTGAGCATGCATAAATTTTAGAAATCTATTCCATCTAACAGAATCATCTTTTAGTAAATAACGGGTTTCATCTTTAAAGAATCCATTGTAATCATTATGCGACCAATCCAACAAAGAATAATAAGCACCAAATTTGAGTCCACGGGCACGGATGGCTTTTTCAAACGGACTAATCACATCCTTTTTACAAGGAGATTGTGCAGGAATACTCAAAGGTTTTTTGGGATTCCAAAGAGGTTTAATACCCGGACGCATGGGCTCACCTTTTTGTGAATTGTATAAAGTATTTGGAGTGAGTTGTTTGGTGTCCCAAAGTGCAACACCATCATGATGTTGAGTAGTAATTACAACATAACGGGCACCACTTTCCTTGATTAAATCGGCCCATTGTTCTGGATTGTAGTTTTCTGCTTTGAAACCTTTGATTTGGTTCATATAATAAGGATAAGATTTTCCTCTATTATGAAAACTCCAACTTTCTGAAGTACCATTTACTGCATAAATTCCCCAATGAATAAAAATGCCCAATTTAGCATTGGCAAACCATTCCATTTTAGGTGGAATTGAATCGTGATAAGCTTGTGATTTTCCTTGTATTGAAAATAAAATCAAGCTATAAAGCAGAGTAAGCTTTCCCAGTGAGTGAAATGAAGTCATTTGGCAATTTAAAAAAATCTACCAAAAACAAACCCAATAAAAACAAAAAGAGCTGCCATCGTGATGAAAGCAGCTCTAATTATTGTTTAAAGGTTAAAATTAATTTAGTCTTTTAATGCTTTTATTTTTTTAGCACCAAAAGCAGCTCCAGCTAACATTACCAAAGCAATACCACCATCAATAGGAGTATCTTCCACATCATCATCAAAACCAGGTTGTGCTGATAATTGATTGGCAGTAAATAGGAGGGCAGTGCCCAAAATGATTGATAAAATGTATTTTTTCATATCTGTATTTTTTTCTTTTTTCTCGATTCTAAACTCTCAATTCTTACTTAATGAACTTAATAGTTTGTGATGTTTTACCATTTTTAACTTGAATAAAATAAACCCCACTGCTTAAGTTTTCGATGTTTAAAGCATGTGTTCTTTTCGCATTAAAATCTAAGCTACCAGCATTTACTTCTGCTCCCAATTGGTTGTAGATAGTAAAGTTGTAATTATCTTCTTTAGTTGTAGTTAAACTTAAGTTCAATACATTGTTAGCAGGATTAGGGAATACAATGAAGTTATTGCTTGAAGATAACTCGTTATTTAAGCCTGTTGCTGATTTAGAGAAGATTAATTCGAATCTGTTTTCACCAAATGAATTTGAATCAGCAGTAACATTAAAAGTTAAGTTATTGATTGATTTCAAATCATAAGTTTTGTTGATGAACTTATCTTTTAAATAAACCTCTGAATTGTTAAATGTATTTTGGTTGCTGAATTTCAACTCATAAGAACCACCATTAAATACACCGTTCAAACCTAGTGGTACAATGGTTTCAGAAGTCAATTCTTTCATAGAGTTCATAGCTAATTTGGTTCCATCAACTAAGTATGAATAGAAATTAATTTCAGGATTTACTAATTTGATGAAGTCTTGTACATCATAATTATTGCTTGTATTTGCATCAAACATTACTGTTAAAGCATCATAAGCTCTATCACCAATAAAGATATCAATATTTAAAACATCAGATAAACTTTTCTTAAAATGACTAGGAGGAGCAGAAGTAACTTTAGAAGCCTCAGTAAAAGTAATACTAGGGTTTGCTGCTGTTGTTTGCACAAAAATAGACTGACCAGAGTTGATGATATTACTAGCACCATTTCCAGTACCAACAGAACCACTATGGTAAACATAATTACCTCTACCGGCATTGTTTACATTCCAAGTAGCAAAAGTTGTTGAAACATTTGATTTTGTAACACTTGCCCAATTCACTGCACAAGCATAAGGATTACCAATTAAAGACCAACCAACAGTTGAGTTATTTGCTCCACTACCAATAGCAGCATTTAAAGCAGGAATTCCTGCAGGTGAAGAAGATACTGAACCTGCACCAAAAACAACATTACCTGTTATAATAGTACCTGTTGCACTTAAAACTAAAGCATTAGAATCTGGTTTAATTATATTGTTAATATCAATATTCCTATCACCTCTGATTAACATTCTATATCCAGTACCAATATTTAAGTTAGTTGATGTTGTATTTGGAATTGGAGTCCAAGCTTCTGAACTAGCATTATAAGTAAACATAGAAGCAGTACCAGAATTTGATTGGTCAAAACCATTTAATCCAGTTAATGAACCTGTGATATGAGTAGTTTGTTGCCAGCTTCCAGAGATAAAGTTTGTAGTATTAACAGGAGAGGCTAAGAAACGGAAAGCTCTTCTTCTTGGGATAAATCTCTCAATAGTTACATTATTAGTTATTGCACCAGATGAATTACCAATTGAAGCAGTACCAGCAGCATTTGATTTTAAAATTAAATTATTCCCTGTGTTTAAAGTTGCACCACTCCCAACTGTTACAACACCAGAAGCTGCTCCACCTATAATATTTAAAGTGTTCGCTAAAGTAGTTGTGCCATTACCGCTAATTGTTAAATTTCTTAAAACATTGGTAGTACCTAAAGAACTTTGGTCGAATGCAATTGTTCCCGAAGCACCACTAATTACTAAATTAGATGTAGAAGAACCTTGAATAACTCCTAATGTTCTCGTTATAGTACCTGTTATTGTTAAAGTAACACCTGGCTCAATAATAACTGTTCCACTTGTTAAAGTTAAGTTAACAATGGTTTGGTCTGTGCTAACTTGAAGAATGCCACCAGTAATTATAATTGAGTTTGAAGTAGCTAAAGTATTACCACCTGTTCTATTTAATCTTAAAGTTCCACCACTTATTGTGGTAGTACCAGTATAAGTATTTGCATCAGCCAAAGTTAAAGTTCCTGTTCCGCTTTTTACCAATGATACAGCTCCAGAAATTATTCCCGAATTTGTATTAGAACCATCACCATAAGAGCCAGCGCCTGAAACCGTTAAAGTGGCAGCCGTTGAAGATGTAATTGTGTTATTAGATGCAGTTGCATTCGTTCCGCTATTTGAATTTAAACCAGCTATGCTTTGACTAAAACCAGCTAAATCAAAAGTTCCTAAATTTGATCTAGATGCTTGACCTAAACTAAGTACAGTTGTTGTAGGCAATCTATTGCTACCAACTGATAACCTCAAAGTTCCATTGTTAATAGTTGTTGAACCTGTATATGTGCTGGCCTCGGCTAGATTGACTACACCGGTACCATCTTTTGACCATGAACCCGGGGTTGAACCTGCTAAATCTGAGATAACCGAATTAATAATAAGTCCGTTACCAGTAGTATTAGAGGTAATCGAGTTACCCGCAACATTTCCAAGTTGAATTGACCTTCCTGAGAAAATTGTTATTGAAGATATTGCGGTTGTTGAAAGTCTTCCTCCATTAATAATTACTGAATTTGAACTATTACCAAGAACAAATGAGGATCTAATCCTTACTTCTGTTACATTAGACCCATTTCCTATAATACTAACTGGACCAGTGAATGTGTTACCGGAACTTAACAAGTCAAATCTTCCTGTTCCTTTGTTGTTTGAAGTAAAAGTAATTCCATTTGAGCCAGAATTGGATATGACTCCAGTGAATGTAACATTTCCAGCGTTTCCTAATGTGAATGTTCTTAGGGCATTACCTAAATTTACCCCTGAATCAAAAGTTAATTCTGCGGAACTATCTGCTAATGAAGCATTTGAGACAACCTCTCCGAATTGGATATTGCCACCAATAACTATTCCTCCACCCAGCATAGAAGTAGTAAAAGTACGACTTGTAGTTGAAGCCACAGTGCCGCCATTTAGAGTTAAAACATTTGTTACCCCCGAACCAAAGGCATCAGAACTACCAGCAATAACTGTTCCTGCATTTAAAGTAAATCCACCGGCATATCCACCACCAGCAAATGCTAATATTCCAGCCCCATTTTTAATAAATCCTGTTGTTGTAGAAGGTTGAACCCCTTGTGCATTAAAATCAAACAATCCTCCAGTTCCTATATTAAATGTTCGAACAGATGAATTGGTTAGAAAAAGATTATTAGCAGATGCAAATCTTACGGTTACATTATTTCCAACTGTAACATTTCCTACATTTGTATTTGCTCCCATACCTGCAAAAGTGTAAGTTCCAGAGGTAAAGTTTACAGCATTATTTGCTGTATAAGCTGAAGAATAAGGCGAAGCATCACTTGAATTATTCCATCTTGATGCATTCCATGCTGTTGATACCGCTGTTGATGTATATGAAGTTTGTCCAATTACTCCATTTAATCCCAATGTCATGCTGACTAAAAAAGCATAAAGCAGTTTTAAATTGAAACTTTGTTTTTTTTCTAAGTTTTGTTTCCTAAACTTTTTTGTAAAATCAATCATTTTTTGTATTTGTTATTTTTAAGTTGTTTTAGTTAATAAATGTTCACATAGTCCTTTATCTGATCGTTTACAATCAGATAAAGAAAATTTTGTTAAATAATTTTGCCGCTGAAATGATGAAGGATTATATAAACTCATGTTAAAATGAGTTCATTTTTGATCAAAGAGTTTATTTAAATCAAGTTGATATAAAATAAATATAAATCGACAAAATGATAAAAATTACAAGCCACTCATTTTGAAAAGAATGATTTAGCTGCTTGAATTTATTTCCTTTATTATTTAAAGCTTTAAAATATTTACATCAATAGTTTTGTTCAATGTTTTTAAAAGCTCCAATGGGTAAATTTCTTGATGTATTATTTATATAAATTAGCATTTTTTTTGCATTATATTGTGATTCAAATTCATTATTTTTTAGTTTGTTTTTTAATGCAATGATATTAAATGAATTGACAAGCCTTTTGTAACTTTTGTAAAATTATTCAAATTACCATTTTCAACTGTTAAGTGGCAAGAGTGCTGTTAAATCTTGAAGGATTATTTAAATTAATTGATTTATTTTTAAAAACAAGAAAATTATTTGATTTAAAAATAATTGAATCTGCGCCAATAATTACATTTCCAAAACACCTATTGTTATCTTTTTAAGTAGTATTTTGACAAGATATTTATAATCGTGTTTCCGTCATTTAAACTATAAAATTTCATAAATTTATTATGCCAATTCTTTACAATTAACGAACAAAAAAAAGAGCTGCCTTTATTACAAAAGCAGCTCTAATTATTGTTTAAAGGTTAAAATTAATTTAGTCTTTTAATGCTTTTATTTTCTTAGCACCAAAAGCAGCTCCAGCAACCAATACCAAAGCAATACCACCATCAATTGGCGTATCGGTTACATCATCATCAAAACCCGGTTGTGCTGATAATTGATTGGCAGTAAATAGGAGGGCAGTGCCCAAAATGATTGATAAAATATATTTTTTCATATCTGTATTAATTTTCTTTATTCTTAACTCTAATTTCTCGTTTCTCAACTCTCGCTTCTTATTTAATGAACTTAATGGTTTGTGCTGTTTTACCATTTTTAACCTGAATGAAATAAACTCCATTACTTAAGTTTTCAATATTTAAAGCATGTGTTCTTTTGCTATTGAAATCTAAATTACCAGCATTTACTTCTGCTCCCAATTGGTTGTAAATAGTGAAATTGTAATTATCTTCTTTGGTAGTAGTTAAGCTTAAGTTCAATACATTATTAGCAGGATTAGGGAATACAATGAAGTTATTGCTTGAAGATAACTCGGCGTTTAAGCCTGTTGCTGATTTTCGGAAAATGAATTCAAATCTATTTTCTCCGGTTGAGTTAGAGTCTGAAGTCAATTCAAAAGCATATTTTAATTCAGGAGTTACAATAACTGTTTTGTTTAAGTATTTATCTTTTAACAAAACTTCCAAATTGTTTAATGATTCCATTCTTGCGAATTCTAAAGTATATTTTGCTAATACAGAATATGAAACATCAATAGGAATTACTTTTTCTTCGTTTTCAATTGGTTTTAAAGAATTGATGCTTAATCTTCTTCCATTGGCATTTTTTGTACAAATATTAATACTTGCATTACTCAATTTGTCTGTATCAAAATTATCATCAGCATCAGAATAATTGGCATCAAATACCACTAAGTTTCCATCATAATTATTGCTATCATATTTCATGATGTATTCAAATTCCTGGATCTGAGATTTACCAAGAAAATGTCCATTACCAGTAGTTTTACTTGCTTCACTAAATGTGATATCACCTAAGCTTCCGGTTGTACCAGTATTTCTTCTAACAAAAAATCCTTGACCTGATGCAATTAGGTTTGTAGCTGTACCACTAGTTCCATTATGTGAAACATAAGTTCCACTTGAAGGATTATAAACCCAATAAGATGCATCAACATCAGAACCTTTAGTAACAGCAGACCAGTTGATTGGAGATGGATATGGATTTCCGACTAAATTCCATCCATTGCTGAATGTTTCATTTCTGGTGGTGCTAACTACAACGCTGCTTCCAGGGTAAGTTCCGCTTACAGAAATTGTTGTATTGGTAGATGTTGTGTTAATTGGATCACCGGGAGTTGGAGAAAGATTTGTCATTCTATCACCTCTCACTAAAACTCTATAACCTTGACCATTAGTTAAGCTCATGCTACCGGTCGTAAAACCAGTCCAATCTGAACCATTAGAACCACTGCTACTAACAGTTGCACCTTGAGTGTATGTCCATGCAGAAGCAGGATTGTTGGTATTGTTTGAAACATCAAAACTGTTTGAAGCTCCACCATTACCTGTAATTTGAATACCTAAACCTGTTGCATTTGTACCATTGTTTCTCCATTGTAAAGCAGTACCACCAACAACAGGCGAAGCTAAAAATCTTGTTCTTCTTCTTGAAGCACCACCGGGGATATAACGTTCTACAGTTATGTTACCTGAAATTGTTCCGGCAGAGTTGCCAATAGAAGCAGTTCCAGATGCGTCAGATTTTAGAGTTAAGTTGCCGTCAGTTGTTAAAGTTCCAGATAACACCTCTACTTTATTAGTAATATTTACTGCACCACTTAAAGAAGTATTACCAGTAATTGTAAGGTCTCTGTAAGTACCTGCGGCAATAGATGAGCCAGTTCTTCCTAATCTTGAGCCACTATTTCTTAAATAAATTGATGCATTTGTAACGGTTGTAAAATCGGTAGAATTAGCTCCAGCATCGGCGCCATCCGTAACTCTTTTAATAGCGCCATCAGTTGGAGCTGCTGCTGCAGAAGAACCTTCACCAAATGAATTTGAAGTAACAGTACCAAAAGCTAAACCATCAATAATAGTATTGTCTGAATTTCTTCTAATAGCGATTTGACCTGCTGTTGAGAAGCCAGCTGTAAAAGATCCATCTCTGCTTAAGCTTGTTAAACCAACAGTTACAGTTGCATTTGGAGACAATAACCAGAATCCATTAGCAGGAATTGTTCCGGTTAAAGCTGACGAGTAAGTCCCTCCACCTGAAGCAGAAAGGTAGTTTAATTTTAAACTAGAAAGGTCAATAGCTTGGCTAGTTAAATTTGCCAATTCAATAAATTCGTCACTAGCACCGCCATAATCAGCACTAAATTGATTAATGACGACTGAACCTGGAGTTACTTGTGTTGTTAAAGTTTTTGTACCGCCAGCTGAAATTGGATCAATTCCAGTTTTAGTAGCGTTAGTTAAAGCAATATTTGTAAATGCATTTGCATCAACAAAAATTGTATTGCCATTAGTTGCTGATCCTGAAACATCAACAGTAATCCAAAAATAAGCTGTTGAACCAATATTTAATTTTTGAGCCAGGGAACTAAATGTGATTGAATTTCCAGAAGAAACAATTGCTTGTGAACTTCCGATTTGTGTTGCAGTTCCAAAAGTATTAAAAGTGTTATACCATAATTTAAAGCTATTGCTGGTTAAATCAGCCGTAGTATAAGTTCCACCAAGTGTAGCAGTAATGCTGTTTAAATCGGCACTATTTAATGTAGTCGCCATACTAAACTGATTTAAAATTAAACTCGTTGTTGGAATATCTGCAACACTAGCACTTGGTCCGATAAAAGCTATAGCAATTGAAGGAGTTACTGTTGCTATTGTCATATTATTTGATGCAGCAACAGGATTTGTGCCTGTAAGATTTCCACTAACAAAATTTATATTAGAAAAAGCAGTAGTTGTTAATGAAATGGTATTTGCACTAACCGCATTATATGCTACATCACAAGTAACCCATAAATATCCTGTTGAACCATTATTAATTGTCTGACTTAATCCGGAAAAAGTAATTGTATTTCCTGATGCAACAATAGCTTGAGCAGAACCTAATTGGGTAGAAGTAGAAAATGAATTTGAAGAAGTATAGTAGAGCTTAAAGCTTGAGGCTACTAAATCTGAAGTATTATAAGATCCGGCAGTTGTAACTGTAAGAGCGCTTAAAGTTGCATTGGTATTGGTTATTGCTAAGCTTATAGAACCAATTACTTGATTAGTAGAATTTTGGTTAATTGAACCAGAAATAGGGTGATTAGAGCTTATAGAAATATCTGGAGTTACAGCTTGAATTGTCTGAGATCCTCCAGCAGTAATTGTTCCTGAAACAGTACCTGATGCAAAAGTAAAATTTGAATTACTTAAAGAAGGAACATTTACTGTATTTGATGATGTTCCTGATCCAGCCACATCTGTTGTTATCCAATAATACCTTGTTCCAATAACATTAGCCTGACTTAAACCGCTAAATGTTACAGCATTTGAATTAGCTATTGAACCTGCTGAAACAGTTGACAATGCAGAGCCACCCGGGAAAGTATTTGTTGTATTGGTATAAAGTTTAAAATTCGTTAAATCACCTGCAATGAAGCTTCCTCCAGCATTAAAAGTTAAAGAATTTAAAGTAGCATCTGCATCAGTAACAACCGCAGAAAACTGTGACAATATTTGATTAGTCGCTCCTTGGTTGATATTACCTGAAGTAATTTGTGAGTTATCGTTTAATGTAATTGCAGGAGTTGCAGTTGATGTTACAGAGCCTGTTAGCGTAAAATCATCTAACCTAAATGTTCCAGTACCAGAGGCGCCCGACATTGTTAATACTATGGTTATTGATCCAGTTAAACCGCTTCTTGCAGAACTTACTGCTGTTGAACCTAATGCTGCGCCCGCTGTAGGAACAGTGCCTGAACCAACGGAAGTGCCATTAATAGTCATGGCCCAGTTTTGGGCTCCCGTAGTACTTCTAACTCGCCAAAAATTAAAATGGGTTATTTCAACTTGAAAACCAGCTGCAACATCAAAAGTTAATGTGTAAGTGGGTGTTCCAGAGGAATTATTTAAAGATAAACTCTCTCCACTACTACCTGTTAAACCTGACCAACCAGCGGCACTTGTCGTCCATGAAGAATTACTTAAATTGGCGGCAAATGTACTTGGAGCGCCGGTGTAGGGTTTCGTTAAAATATCTGTTGCACCAAAATTATGTTGGTAAATTTGCCCTTTTACTCCCCCAATTCCCCAAACTAAACAAAAGAGCAGTGCGTAAATAGATTTTAATGTGAGACTTCGTTTTTCCTTAGGATTTTTACCCCTAATTTCTTGGATAAATTTTATCATTTGTTTTGTGTTATTGTGTTTGAGATTATTAGTAATAAATACAAAATACGAACCTTAACTTTACCTAATCATCAATAGAAAGTGTCGAGAATGTTAAGACGGATTATTTAATGTTTATATAATCCGATTTACTTCTTTAAATTGGCTTGTTGATAATTTTCACTAACTAAGCTATTGGTAATTTAAGGAATTGAACTACTAAAAAAATGAGCTGCCATCGTTATGAAAGCAGCTCATTTTATTGAATTGGTTTAACTATTTTAGTCTTTTAAAGACTTTAGTTTTTTAGTACCAAAAGCAGCTCCAGCCACCAAAACCAAAGCAATACCGCCATCAATTGGAGTATCTGTTACATCATCATCAAAACCCGGTTGTGCTGATAATTGATTGGCAGTAAATAGGAGGGCAGTGCCCAAAATGATTGATAAAATATATTTTTTCATATCTGTATTAATTTTCTTTATTCTTAACTCTAATTTCTCGTTTCTCAACTCTCGCTTCTTATTTAATGAACTTAATGGTTTGTGCTGTTTTACCATTTTTAACCTGAATGAAATAAACTCCATTACTTAAGTTTTCAATATTTAAAGCATGTGTTCTTTTGCTATTGAAATCTAAATTACCAGCATTTACTTCTGCTCCCAATTGGTTGTAAATAGTGAAATTGTAATTATCTTCTTTGGTAGTAGTTAAGCTTAAGTTCAATACATTATTAGCAGGATTAGGGAATACAATGAAGTTATTGCTTGAAGATAACTCGGCGTTTAAGCCTGTTGCTGATTTAGAGAAGATTAATTCGAATCTGTTTTCACCCTGACTTAATGCATCTGCTGTAGTTACAAAATCGTATTTAAAGTCTTCATTAGAGATTTCATTAACTGTATTTAAGAATTTATCTTTTAAATATACTTTGTATTCAGGTAATGAAAAATGACCCATTTTAAAAGTAAAGTGGTAAGGTGAACCAGTAGCAAATCCTAAAGGAATTACTTTCCCATCAGCAATTGGTCTGTTGTCGATTGCTAATTTGTCATTAGATGAGCTTAATGAATAAAAATTCACATCAGGATTTAACATTTTAGGTGCATCTGAATTATCTTTTCCTTCAGTCTCATCTGGTCTTGAACGAAATACAAATTGATCCCAGAAAATGGTATCATCTGAATATACATTTATTTGCATTGCATCTTTTAAAAATGGATTTGTTTTTAACAAAGTTGATGAAGCACTTGAAGCTGTTTTGTCGGCCTCTGTAATTGTAAATGTTGCTGCTGAACCTGTTTGAACAAAAACTGCACTTCCTTTAGCGATTACATGCGAAGATCCAAAACTTCTAGAAACATATGAACCACGAGTTCCGCTAGACACAACCCATTCTGCAAAAGTGCCAATGCCATTTCTGTTTCCTGAAGCAATACTACCAAAATCAACATTCGATGGATAAGGATTTGGAATTAAATTCCATCCAGCATTTCCGCCATTTGCACCAGTATAACTTAAAGTAATATTTACATTTCCTTGGTTTACGGCACCTGTATAATCAATAGTTCCGGCAAGTGGAGAAGGAGGATTTGCTTCTAAAAGTGTAGAACCTTGAGAACGTGGACCACGGTACAAAACACGAATAGGTTGGTTCGCTGGAATTGAAGCTGAAGTGCTCGCAATACCAGACCAACCTGTATTAGTTGTACCATTAAATCCTGATTCAGTAAATGTAAATGCAGATGATGCATTTGTAGTTGTTGCATCAAAACCATTTGTAGCACCGCCTGTACCTGTTACATGAATATCATCTGAAATATCAGCTAAAGACCTTGCAGTTGAAAAAGGGAATGACAATAATCTAAAAGCTCTTCTTCCACTTGACATTGAAATTTCTAGGTTAATATTACCTCCAATTGTTCCACCAGAATTTCCTATTCTACCTTCTCCTGTAATGGTTAAATTGCCACCACTATTAAAAGTGCTACCACTATTTACTATTAAAGTACTTGTAAGTGTTCTAGCAGAAGTTAAATTAACTGTTGTATTATTAGTAACAGTAATACTTGTTGGGCTATTAGTTGAAGGCCATTCTCCAGAAGAATTATA
Organism: Bacteroidia bacterium; assembly: GCA_044369215.1. GTDB lineage: Bacteria > Bacteroidota > Bacteroidia > UKL13-3 > UKL13-3 > CAISCU01. The sequence goes on from JBIPMI010000005.1 coordinate 16,209, forward strand.
AGTTCCGGCAGTTTGGTAAGTCAATGTTGTATTTGAGGAGTTATAATTAATAACACCGCTTGTGTTTGTTGTAATAAATCCATTTGCATTAATAAATGCGCCAGAACCACTGTTGAATTGAACTATATCTGATTGGTTTGCAACTAAACCACCATATAAATAAGCACTACCATTAATTTGAAGAGTAGCTGAGCTTCCTACATTTTCAACAATTATTTCATCATTTACGTTGTTGGCATTATTTGTGAGGTCATAAACAGTAAGATTTCCTGTAACAAATAAGTCACCATTACCAGATCTTTGTTCCATACATGTTCTTGCAAATGGACTAGTAGTCCCAGAATTCGTTGTATTTGAAACAGTATAATAAAAGTTAATTCTTGGAGTAAAGATTGCACCAGAAGGATTTTCAGAAGGCATTTCATTAAACATAAAACCAGGATTGGCTCTTGAGTTTGCATAACCAAACCAGTTAAATGAACTTGGTCTAGATCCTGCACCCATTGTTGTCCATGCAATTCTTATCTCCCTCTCAGTTCCGCTACTATTCGACCTGTTGGCAGTAGTAATTACAGTTGTGCCAGACCATCCTCCAGAACCATTGTCTGTGCGGTATTCAGCATATTGGTTTTCCCAATACAATTGAAAGTCAGATCTAAATGGTAAAGTTGGGGTAATATCCCAGTTAGCTTGACCAGTTAAACTACCATTAGAATTCGTCCCACCCGAAACAGGAGTTTGAGGGTCAATGTCTAAATGCAGAATTACTGGCTCAGTTCCTCCACCTCCAGAATATCTTACATATAAATAAGTATCATCCCAACCTAATGACCAAGAGCCACTGGTTACATAAGATGCATCAGTGGTTCCATCAATGGTTGGAGGACTAGAAAAAAATTGTGCTTTAGTTTTTTCGATTGAAAATCCAAGAAAAAAAACAAATAGAAGACTTGCTAAACGAAGTTTCATTAGTAGTAAGGATTTATTCATATTTATAATTTAATTATTTTTTTATTTTTAGTTTCATTGTTTCCAATTAATTGAATTTGATAAATTCCACTTTCTAAAAAGTCTAAATCTTTTAATTCAAAATTACTTCCAGTTTCTTTCAATTCTATTACAGTTTTCAACATCAATCTACCTTGATTATCAAGAATCTGAACAAAGTAATGGCCACTTTGTTCCATTTTAACATTAAGTTCATTTTCAAATGGATTCGGATAAATATTCAAATCGTTTAAACTGATATTTGAATTAATACTTATAATCTTTGAATATTCAAATACTCCGTCGAAATCAACTTGTTTTAATCTAAAATAGGTGAAATTATTCAAATTCGAATTATTGCCAAATTGGTAAATATTCATTTGGTTACTATTCCCTTTCCCCTCAACAAATCCAATTGTCTCGAACAAATTTCCATCATTCGATGCTTCAACCCAAAAGCCTTTGTTGTTTTGTTCTGATGCTGTTTTCCAAGTTAATAATATACCTTCATTTGTTTGATTTGCATTGAATTCTATCAATGAAACTGGCAACGCTATCGTACAACTATCAAACACAAAATACAAATTCACAGGATTACTGCTAGTTCTGGTATAAGTTCTGTTAAAACCTCCAACTCCGTTACTTACTGTGCATGCTCTTTGTGAAGGATTTGGGAAATTTTCGGGTGTATTGGCTAATGAACTATCGCCGTTGATGAATTTAAATTCAAATGTTGTAGGACATACATTCGGAACTATTCTTTGAAAATAGCCCGGCATTCCACTTACAGGAAACATCTTTAATGCTCCGGCAGACCACGTAGGATTGGTGAAACTACCCATCACATAAACACGACCTAATGTATCTGGCATAGCTTTTGATAAATCTGTTAGAAAGGTAATGGTTGATGGGGCAGGGGCGCTCGGACAAGAATTTGTGAGGCTATTAAAACAAGGACTTCCTAAGACAGTGTCTTTATTTAAAGTTAATTCTCTATTTCCACTAGTAGTTGGAATACTTGACTCCCATGTAGTGATTCCATTTTTGTGAAATCTGTATTTATATTCTAATATTGATGAAGAATCGATTAATAGACTAATCCCGTAAACATTGGTGCTTGGGATATTCGAAAGTTTGAATGCATTTGTCCAGACGCCAAAAGCACTATTATTTCCAATAACGCTTACAGAGTCAAATCCTGCACAAATATTGGAACCCATATCAACCCTAAAACCAATAGTGTATTTTTTAGCAAATGAATAGGTATAATTATTCCCACCATTATCCAATACACTTAAACATGCCAAAGTTTTATCCATTTCACTCATCGCATTTAGTTTTGTTAAACTCATACTTGAAGTGAAAATATAATACCTTAAAATAGTTCCGCTGTTTTGAGCCGGAATATTAGCCAACCAATTTGTATTTAAAGGTGAATTTGTTGAACTAGCCTGAACAATTGAACTAATTCCGGTTGAAGCAAAAGAATTTCCTGTGGTGTATCGAACATAAACAAACTCTTTGTTTGAAGGAGTTAGGTTTGTTTGAATACTTATTTGAGAGGTATTATTTGAACTGACAGTAACTGTTTGAGAACTAATAGTAATGGGAGTTGTGGGAGTAAATGCAACATAAAACCTTGCATTAGCTGAAGTGTAACCGCAATCATTAAAAACAAATGTATAAAAACCGGAATCACTCATATTTAAGCCCATATCATTTCCGGAATTATAGGCATTACAAGTATTGGTTGAATCTAATTTTGCTTGAAATACACTACTAAATACCCATTTGTTCTGGAATCGATTGGTTGATGGGCCTGAAATAAATAAAAATCCATTTCCCGAGCCGCCACTCATATTGCTGTTTGTAACATTTCCGACACTTGGTGCGGCTCTGTAAGTTTTAACCCAATGACCTCTTCCATCAACTGGATTGCCAGTATTCACAGAAACTCTGCGGTAAATAGAGTTAGATGCGGAGCCTGTTGAATAGGAATTCATAGAACCGACAACTTGCACCGGTTCTCCTGAGAAAATATTTTGAGCTAATGAGTAATTCAAATTAACTAAAAACATAACAGCAAAAAATATTGCGATTTTCAACTTTTTTGTATGAATATTTCTAAGCTTCATTAAATTTAAAATTGTGCTAACTTACAATATTACAGAATGATTCGTAAAATTTCTCTTTTGTTGAGTAAAATTATTCAATTTGTTATTCACAGTTATTAAGTGGCTATTTTCTTATTTAAATGCTATATTTTATTTAAAGTTTCTGACTAATTTGTCATATTTTCTATTAATTCTAGTTTCGCCTTTTACCGACCAATTTTTAAAAGATTTTGGAACATTTTATCCCTTACAAGCAGTTTAAATTGTATTATTTTGAAGAACTAATATATGATTATGAATTTTTGGGACGAAAGATATAAAGATGAGGTTTATGTTTATGGTTTAGAGCCAAATGATTTCTTCGCTGAACAAATAAAATTATTAAAGCCAGGAACATTAATTTTACCTTGTGAAGGAGAAGGCCGGAATGCTGTTTATGCTGCAAGTTTAGCTTGGAAAGTAAATGCTTATGATTCAAGTGTTGAGGGTAAAAACAAGGCTTTAAAATTAGCAAATCAACGTAACACAACAATAAACTATGATGTGATTGATGCCACTCTAATTGAATTTGAGCCTAATTCGGCCGATTGTGTTGCTTTTATTTATGCGCATTTCCCTCAAAACATAAGAACCGAATTACATAAAAAGGCTTTAACATGGCTAAAACCAGGTGGGACTTTAATTTTAGAGGCCTTTAATCCAAAACAATTGGGTAAATCATCTGGCGGACCAAGAGATTTGAGTATGTTATATGACCATGAGATGATGGAGGATGATTTTAAAGATCTTGAAAAACTTGTGATAGAAACTAAAAGTTTAAACCTTAGTGAAGGTAAGTTTCATGAAGGTGAAGCAGAGATTATTAGAGTTGTAGGAGTGAAATCAAACTAATTCTGTTGAGATTAAATCAAAAAAAATGCCTGTTTTGAAATTCAAAACAGGCATTTTTTGTTAGTTGAATAACTTATTCAAAATCTTCAAATTCAACTTTGAATTCTACTCTGCGATTTTTAGCTTTTCCTTCTGTTGTTGTATTATCAGCTACAGATTGAGTATCACCAAAACCATCAGATGTCATTCTATCAGCAGCAACACCTTTAGCAACTAAATATGCTTTTACAGCGGCGGCACGTCCTTTAGATAATTCTAAGTTTTTTTCTGCATTACCAACATTGTCAGTATGACCAGCAATTGCTAATTTATAAGTAGGATTTTCATTCATAATTTTTGCAACCTGGTCTAAAATAGAATTAGATGTTTTCTTGATAGTGGTTTTACCTGTTTCAAACTGAATTCCTTGTAATGCTTTTTCGAAAATTTTCTTAACAGCGGCTTTTACTTCTGGACAGCCATTATTAGCAGCTACACCAGCAACTTTAGGACATTTATCTTTGTTATCAGCAATTCCATCACCATCTGTATCAGGGCAGCCATTAAATGCAGCAGTTCCAGCTTTATTCGGGCATTCATCTTTTGCATCTTCAATTCCGTCTCCATCAGAATCGGGGCAGCCTTCAAATTTTTCAATTCCTTTTACATTAACACATCTATCTTTTGAATCCTCAATTCCATCACCATCTGTATCTGGACATCCAGCAAATTTTTCTAAACCTGCATTATTTGGACATTTATCATTGGCATCTTCAACTCCGTCGTTATCAGAATCAGGACATCCATTAAACTTAGCAACACCTGCAACTGTAGGACATTTGTCTAAATTATCTGCAATACCATCTTTATCGCCATCAACAATACAACCAACTTTATCAACCAAAGCACCAGCAGGTGTATTCGGGCATAAATCTTTCTTGTCACTTACACCATCACCATCAGCATCTTTCATTTTACCCAATAAAATACTCAAGCCTACAGTATGGTTTAAATATTGATCCCAGGTATAATGCTGAAGATTTTCACTTCCTTCCGCTTGATCGTTGTTTGTCCAGCCAAACTGACTTTGAATATTTAAGTAAACTCTTTCTTCACATTTGATATTCAAACCAAAGCCGGCAGGAATAATAACCTCATTATAAGATGACTTACCAAAATCATTTGGCTCATCAACTTTTACATATCTTCCTCCTAAACCCAACGAAATATAAGGAGTAATTCTTGAGTTTTCTTTTCCTAAGAATTTGAAACGAGCATTTACATCAATAGAGGCAAACTGAGTGTAAAATGACTCATAGGTTGATTGAAAATGACCCCATTCTCCCATATAAAACTGACCCGCAAAATCAAAGAATTTACTTTGGTACTTTGATACAGTTAATCCATAAATTCCGGGATTGGTATTTCTAATTCCTATTCCATTTGTAGTTGGAATTCTTTTTTGAAGAAAATCAAACTTTAAGAAACCGTTTCCTAAATCACCATTGTATTCAGAATAACCGAAGTTAAGACCAACAGCCCATTTGTAATCAGCTGTTTGAGCAAAAAGCTGACTTGTGCAAAAGGCTAATAACACAGTAAGAAATCGTAATTTTTTATTCATATAAGCTCGTTTTTGATGCTTGAAAAATAGAATATATCATTGAAAAACCAATGAAAACAGAATATGATTTTTAGATTTTTACCAACATTAGCCTGTTTTTATTGTTTTTACCTAAGTTTGAATGAAAGGAAAAAGCAATTGATTAGCGTATTTTTTATTGGAAGTGGCAGAATAGCAGCACATTTAGCAGATGCATTCTCAAAAACGGATATTGAATTAAAAGGTGTACATAGTAAAAACCCCTCAAATGCGAAAGCTTTTGCTGATAAGTATCAAATTCCATATTTTGAAGATATTCAACAAATCCCTAAAAATGTTGATGTTTATATTTTAGCAGTTAATGATGACCAAATTGAATTGGTTTCATCATTAATCAATGTTAATGGAATTGTTGCACATTGTTCCGGGCTAAAGGATTTAAATTCAATCAAAAAATCCGAAAATAAAGCTGTTATCTGGCCTTTGCAAAGTTTTAGTAAGGATAAAAAAGTTAATTTTAAAGAGATTCCAATTTTATTGGAAGCAAATTCTGATGAAAATTATAGGATAATCGAAGCCCTTACAGAGCGAATTAGCCATAAACTCATAGAATGTTCAAGTGAAAAAAGAAGGTTTTATCATTTAGCCGCAGTATTTGTCAATAACTTTTCTAATCATTTATTTGTTCAAGCTGAAGAAATTTTATCAAAACAAAATTTAGACTATAAACTTTTACTTCCTTTAATGAAAGAATCTATAGAAAAATTGAATTATCTTTCCCCTAAAGAGTCGCAAACCGGACCTGCTGCAAGAGGAGACGAAAGCACAATGGCAAATCATTTAAACCTTTTATCAGAAAATAAAACAGCAAAGGAAATTTATTCGTTAATTAGTCATTCAATTCAAAATCATCAAAACAAATGAAAAAAGGAATTATTCTAATTTTCGCGATTCTTTATTTACCTTTTATTGCCGGTGCAACTAAAATTTTAGTTCCAATGGATGAGGAACAAAAGAATCATTTGAAGTCTTATGGATTAACCTATTGGGTATTAAATAATGGACTAGAAGCCAGTTGGTTATTAAACTATCGTGGTGGCAGTTTTTTATTTGATTACAGTGAAAATATTGAAAAGGAATGTAAAGTTAGAGGCATAACTTATGAGTTAAGTAGTGAAGGACAGGTGTCTGAAATTCTGCTTGAAATTGCTAAACCTGATGTAAATATGGAATTGGTGAAATTACTAAAAGCACCTAAAATTGCTGTTTACTCTCCTAAAACCAAACAACCTTGGGATGATGCAGTAACCATGGTTTTAACCTATGCTGAAATTCCTTATGATATAGTTTTTGATGATGAAGTTTTAAATGGAAAACTTCCTCTTTACGATTGGCTGCACTTACATCACGAGGATTTTACTGGCCAATATGGAAAATTTTACTCTCAATTTGCAAATGCTGCCTGGTACCAAGCTGAAGTTAGAGAAAACGAGCAAATGGCCGCTAAACATGGCTTCAAAAAGGTTTCAGAAATGAAACTTACTGTTGCAAAAAAAATCAGAGATTTTGTAACAGGTGGTGGATTTATGTTTGCCATGTGCAGTGCTACTGATACATGGGATATTGCTTTGGCAGCTGATGGACTCGACATCTGTGAAGTGCCTTTTGATGGCGATCCTGCTGATTGGAATGCCGATAAAAAGCTCGATTTTAGTCAGGGATTTGCTTTTAAAGATTACCGTTTATATTTCGATCCTTATGTTTATGAGCATAGTTATATTGATGCCATGCAAGGAACAAGGCCGGTAACAGAGGAAAATGATGTGTTTACATTGTTTGAATTTTCAGCCAAATGGGATATGGTTCCAGCGATGTTAAACCAAAATCATACTTCAACTGTAAAAGGTTTTTGGGGACAATCAACAGCTTTCAGAAAACCTTTTATTAAAAGTGAAGTCACCATCTTAGGAGAAAATAAATCTTTAGGAGAAGCTAAATATATTCATGGAAATTCAGGTAAAGGCACTTGGACATTTTATGCCGGTCATGACCCTGAAGATTACCAACACCAAGTGGGCGAGCCGCCAACAGATTTAAATTTGTTTCCAAATTCTCCTGGTTATAGATTGATACTTAATAATGTACTTTTTCCAAGTGCTAAAAAGAAAAAATTAAAAACCTGATTTTTAAACTCAGGTTTTTTTTAAGCTGTTGCCATTAAATTTTGTTGAATGGTTTTATTAGAAATATAAATTGCATCCCACAACTCAATTCTGCTTTGTAAAGCCTCACAAACAGCAATACCTGCTTCATGCCATTTTACATCATCATCGCCGCATAAATCTGCTGTCATTTCCAATGCTAATTTTGAATGATGGTCACCATCAACTTCTATGTGCCTTTCAAGGTAATAGGCGAACAAATCGAACTGACCTTCAAATCTTTGATTAAGTTCTTTTACAAGAGATAAAAACATATCAGGTATTAAATCTTCCCTTCCGAAAGTAAAAACTGCTGCTTTGATATGAGGCTCAGCATGCATAGCAATTTCCAATGTATGATTCAAGAAAATAATTGCCGCGGCAGGAGCATCATTAAGAGGAATAGATTGTTGAATTGACTTTCCTGTTTTTAGGTTTTGAATTAATTGTTCTATAACTGCAGTATCACATCCTGCTTGTTGCATGGCAAGCAAATACAATTCGAAATGACTAATTCTTCCTCCGGCAGGATTGATATCAGATTCTTCTCCTGTAACAATTTCATTGATTAAATAGCGAGTATTGGCATTACCGACCGGAATCCAAGGAATATCTACACATGTTAAATCTTTTTGTAATGACTTCAATAATGACATAAAATCCCAAACGGCAAAAACATGATGACTCATTAAGTTATGAATATGTTGAGGGGATTTTATAGATTGATACATGGGGTGAAGTATCAACTTTTCTTTTAAAGGACGAATTTGAGATAATAACAAACTAAGCTTTTCCGAATTCATTTATAATTTTTTATATTAAAGGTTCAATAGATGAAAAGGTTTTTATAATTGTAATGAGTATTGATTTTTATAATTTATTGAAGAAAAATCGTAATTTTAATACAACAATTAGA
>JBIPMI010000137.1:0-8007 GCA_044369215.1 Bacteroidia bacterium
TTTCAATTTGGGCTTTAAGTTCAGTAAATTGAAAATCCTTATTTAAAGCTTCCAAAACTCTCGAAGCACGTGATTTGAAATCAAGTAATTCAAGAATTTGTTGTTTTACTGAAACTTCAGCATTTAAGTTAGAAGCAACAAAATTTACTAAATAACTTGGGGTTTTTATATTTCTGATTGCAATGCCTGCTTCACTTGGAATATGTGGCGACATTGAAACAATTTTTTGAGAAATTTCCTTGATTGATTCAACTATGGCTAAAGACTCATCATCGCCATTATAATCCATTTCTTCTAAAGCTTCAACCTCACAAGTTAAGTATGGTGTATTTGAGATTTGCTTTAATAATTTGAACCTTCTTTTACCTTGAATAACAGCCATAGTGCTGCCATCAGGCATTTTAATCATTCTTACAATACTGGCCATTGTTCCATATACGTAAATATCCTTCATTTCAGGATCTTCAGTATCAGAACTTAGTTGCGTAACAACACCAACCATTTTAGGACCTGTTTTATTCACATCCTTTAAAAGTTGAATAGAGCGGTCTCTTCCAACAGTGATTGGAATTACAACACCCGGAAACAAAACTGTATTTCTTAGCGGTAAAATTGGCAGAATTTCTGGGACATTTTCCTTATTTAATGCCTCTTCTTCTTCCTGACTCAATAAAGATATAAAATCAGCTGAATCAGATTCATCATTTATAAGATTGCTCAATAACAGATTATCAGGACCTTTTTTCATAATTTCTTAATATTAGTTCTCCGAAGAGCATACAATCCATTCAATTCACGTGCCACCATTTTAAATTGTCAATTATGGCAGTTAATTTTGGCTGAGTTGATGAACTAAAATCCCACAAGCCACAGCTGCATTTAAACTTTCTGCATCACCAATTCGAGGAATAGTAATTGTTTGACTGATATAATCTTTTAAATCATCACTTATTCCACTTCCTTCATTACCAATTAACAAAATTGAAGTATTTTTAATTTCAACCTGATTTACAGGAATTCCAACCATATCAGCAGCTAAAACCGGCAATTTTAAATCATTAAACCATTTCTTCAAATCACCATAATGAACGCTTACTCTGCCAATTGAACCCATGCTTGATTGTATCACTTTATTGTTAAAACAATCGGCTGTTGATTCTGAGCAAAGAATATCTTTTATACCATACCAATCTGCAATTCTAATAATTGTACCCAGATTTCCTGGATCTTGAATAGTATCTAAAGCAATTATTAATCGATTTTTCAACAAATCTTTAATTGATGTTTTGGGAATTTCAAATACTGCCAAAACCTCTCTCGGACTTTTCAAATTGCTAATTAATTCCATTTCTTTCCCACTTATAATCTGTATTTTAGAGGATGGAACATGAGCAAACTCTTTTTCAGAAATTACCTCTGAATAACAGTACAATTGTTTTAATTTCAATCCTGAAATTAACAAATCTCCCGTTAGCTTCTTACCTTCGGAAACGAAAACTTGGTGTTCAGTCCTTGCTTTCTTATCTTTCAACGACTTTATAAACTTGATATCAGACTTTAACAACATAGGAAAAATACTTTTGCTGGCTTTAATAGTTGGCTTTAGCGGTGCATGCAATATAGCTAAACATGCACGTAATGAGGGAACCTTTCTTTATAAAAACAATATCAAAATTAAAGAAACTGAGATTTCACGTTTTTATTCTTCTGATTTAGAGTCACAACTTAAACAAGTTCCAAATAAAAAATTGCTTGGATTTTATAGACTTCGCCTTCGTTTTTATTATCTGGGAATTGGCGGCAACGACAATAAATTCAAGCGTTTTCTAAGATACAATATTGGAGAACCGCCTGTAATTTTAGATAGCACTTACATCGATGCCGGTGTTAAAAGTATGAAATCATTTTTAAAAACACAGGGGTTCTATTATCCTGAAATCACTTATCAAATTTCCGGCAAAAAACATAAGGCAAATCTCAATTTTGAAGTCTCTTTAGGTAAACCATATATTTTATATAGTATTCGAAATCATATTTCCGACAAAAAAATTGATTCTATTGTAATTGCAAATAGTGACGATTCTTATTTAAGAGAAGGAAACCCGTTAAAGCTTGAAAATTTATTCAATGAACAAAACAGAATTACTGAACTGCTTAGAAGTAATGGTTATTATTCTTTTACAAAAGAGGCAATTGAATTTGATTTTGATACCGCTTGGGAATCCAATTATAGAAGTTTTATTGGGCTAAATATTAAAAATCCGGAAAACTTTAAACAACATGAAATCTTTTCAATAAAAAATATCAATGTAGAAATTGATTTACCCGGATTAAATGATAGCTTAAAATCAAAAGACACCTTAAAACTAGAAAATTATAATTTCATCAGCAATGGATATAAACTCAATCCTAAAATATTTGCTCCATTAATTTCTGTAAAGCCCGAGAGTTTGTTTAGTCAAAAAAGATCGAATAAAACCTTTCAAAGATTGAACGATTTGCAATTGTTTCGCTCTGTTAATATATCCGCTAATATGATTAACAACCTTGAAGATTCTAATAAACTAAATTATAATATCAGATTAATTCCTGCAAAAAAGTACGACATTTCATTTGAACCACAGATTATTACTACCGACCAAGCCAATTTGGTTACAGGTTCAACTTTTAGAAATTATGGATTTGCTACGATGGCAACTACCAATATCAATAATATTTTTAATGGAGCTGAAATTCTTCAGATTAGATATCGAATTTCATTAGAAGCTCAAAGAGGGCCTACAATACCTAGCAAACCATTTTTTAATAGTTTTGAATCAAGTTTAAGTGCCAATTTAATTATTCCAAAACTTATTGGTTTAAACTTTTTGAACAATTCATTTTCAAGTACTATAAATAAAACAATTATTGCTTCATCTGTAATCTATGAGCAAAATGTCAGTTGGTTGAGAAATGTATTTACTGTCGGCTTAAACTACCAATTTTCTAAAAGGCAACTTACCTTCAATTTTGCGCCGGCTGAAATTAGTTTTATCAAAACCAATTTTGCTAATAATGAACTTGAAATTCAAAGTAAAAATGATCCATATCTACAAAGCATTTTCGCAAATAACCTTATAACAAATAGCCGTTTTGGACTTCTATATTCGAATCAGGGAGATAAAAAAATAAAGAATTATATCTACTTTAGATGGGATGCGATTGAAATAGCAGGAATTATTCCCCGATTAATATTTAGAGCATTAAATAAAGAAGTAAACGACAGTGGTTATTACACCATTTATAATGTTAGATTTTTTAATTACATCAAATCTTATGCAGATTTTAGATACAATCATTTTTTAGATGTAAACAATCGAATTGTATTTAGAATTGCCGGTGGATTGGCACTACCTTTTGGAAATTCTCCTGATTTTGTGCCTTTCGACAAACGTTTCTTTAATGGTGGTGCAAATAGTATTAGAGCATTTTTACCAAGGTCGCTGGGTCCGGGCTCTTATAATGTAGCAGGACAATTAGATAGAAGTGGAGATGTTAAATTAGAAGCCAATGTTGAATTAAGATTCAATTTATTTAACAGGTATTTTGAAGGAGCCGTTTTTGCTGATGCAGGAAATATTTGGCGAATAAAAGATGATGGTAGAGCAGGTGCAGCATTTCAATTAGAATCGTTTTATAAACAATTGGCAGTCGGCACCGGAGTTGGACTTCGACTAAATTTAGATTTCCTGGTATTCAGGGTAGATTGGGCATTACCAGTATTTGATCCAAGAAAAAATGAAAAAGAAAGATTCGTTTTAAAAACATATAGCGACATTGGTCTGTTATGGGATGAATCCATATTCAACTTTGGAGTTGGTTACCCTTTTTAATACAATATGCTTGAAATATTACTCAGTAGCTTAAGTTCGCCCATAGTACTTGCTTTTGTTTTAGGTGTTTTTGCCACCTTAATCAAAAGTGATTTAAAATTCCCCGATAGTTTATACCAAAGTTTAACCATCTATTTGCTTTTTGCTATTGGAATTAAAGGTGGTGTTAAACTATCTGCAAGTAGTTTCAGTGAGGTTTATAAAATTAGTATTGCAGCTATTTTTATGAGTTGTATGATTCCGGTTTGGGTTTATATTATATTAAGATTTTTAGCAAAATTTGATTCAATTAACTCAGCTGCAATGGCCGCTCATTTTGGCTCTGTAAGTGTTGTAACTTTCAGTCAAACTTCTGTTTATTTAGAGCAAAAAGGCATCGTTTCTGAAGGATTTATGCCTGCTATGTTAGCCATCATGGAAGTACCGGCTATTATGATTGCCATATTTATTGCAAGGAAATATTCTGATTCAAAAGGTGAATCAGGCAGTAAAATTATGCATGAATTACTCACTGGAAAAGGAAGTTTATTGTTAACAGGCGGATTAATCATAGGATTGATTACAGGGAAAAAGGGCTTTGAACAAGTCTCTCCGTTTTTTGAAGTACCATTTAAAGGGATTCTTTGTTTGTTTTTACTTGAAGTAGGTTTAGTAACCGGCAGAAGATTATCAGACTTGAGAAAAGTAGGTTTTAAGCTGATATTTTTTGGAATATTAATTCCAGTTTTAAATGGACTAATTGGTTCTATGCTGGCAACCTGGGCAGGATTAGGAATTGGAGGAACAACCTTATTTGCAGTATTATGCGCCAGTGCATCCTATATCGCAGCACCCGCAGCAATTAGAATGGCATTACCAGAAGCTAATCCCGGATATTATTTAACTGCATCATTGGCAATTGCCTTTCCTTTTAATGTAACTTTAGGTATTCCCTTGTATCTCAATTTCTCACAATGGCTTCATCAATTAAACTAATTCTATGAAACTAGTCCCATTAAAACTCCTCACAATTATTGCACTTGATGCGCTTGAACAAAAATTAATTGCCGACATCAAACAATGTGGAAGTAAAGGTTATACCATTTCTGAAGTTGAAGGAGAAGGTATTCACTCAAAACATTTCACCAATTGGGAAGGCAGAAATATCAAAATTGAAACTTTAGTTAAAGAAGAAGTTGCAAATAAAATTCTTGAAATTATTTCAAGTAAATACTTTGGCAAATACTCAATAGTATGTTTTTTAAGCACTGTTGAAGTACTTAGACCAGAAAAATTTGAATAAGCATTTTTTAACGAATTAAAGTAATGCTGCCTCGAACATTTTTAGGTTCAGCCATATTCAATAACCTATAGGTAAATACAAAGTAATAAACGCCATCAGGACATTCTGCTCCTGTATTTTTATTTTTACCATTCCAGTTATTTCCATCATTTCCAATTCCATCTTTTTCACCTTCATAAACGACATCTCCCCACCTGTTGAAAATTTTCAAATCATACAACCTTCCACCTTGTATGTCAATATCAAATGCATCATTCTTGTTATCGTTGTTTGGAGAAAATACATTTGGAATTACAATGAGTACTTTGCCTTCTGTAGTTTTACAAATCGAATCATAACAATCCTGATTATTAAAGGCTTTTAAACATATTGTAAATACGCCAGTATCAGGCAGGAATGTATGAAATGGATTCGTTTCAGCAGAAAAATTAGAACTTCCTGCTCTTGGCTGACCAAAATCCCATTCATACCTAGTAGCCCTTTTCGATAAATTATTCATTTGATAAGATGGTGCCTTCGATTCATCAAACTCAAAGTCTGCTTCAACCGAAGATGCATTGATCATTTTCCAGCTGGAATCTATACAAACACCTCCTCCAATTTGAGGCAATAAACTTACCCTAAAATCACCTTCAGTATTGTATGTATATTTAATACTGGTATCTGGCCAAAAGGTATTAACTAAATTTCCATCACCCATGTTCCATTTAATTCCAGGAATCAATTTCACACTTTTTGAATTCAATACAAATGGAACTCCTACACAAACAGTATCAGGGCCAACTATATTGGCTTTTACCGATTCTGTAACTCTTAATCTTCTTAAAGGAGCATTGATATTTAGCGAATCAGGAAATACAGAACGACAGGTTTTCATAATGCCATTAATAGGATCGAATAAAGTATCTTCTCCTAACAAATAAACTTTATAAATCCCGGGAACATCATAGGTAAATGTAACGTTTGTATCTTTTTGAGTTGATAAAATTGAATTGTTTACATCTCTAAAAAACCAAATCCAGTTGATTAATGGTTTACCTGTTGTATTAGTAAAATTAATATTCAATGGACTACATCCCAATGTATCACTCATGGTAAATGATGGTGTTGGACCATCAATAAAAACAGGAATACTAGCTGTGTCTTCGCATCCATGATATGAATTGATTTTCAACTTAACATTAAACAATCCATTTGATGTATAATCATAAACCGGGTCTTTAATTAAAACCAGATTTTTATTTTCACCAAAATCCCATGTCCATTTTACTATAGAATCATAAGGCCCGGAGCCATAGATTGCTGATGAATCTATCAAAAACGATAAATCATTAAACCTTAAAATCTGTGGTGCACACAAATACCTTGGTAACATTGGCTTGATTGATGCCACCATATCTACAACTCTAATTCTTCTTGGGAATGTCACTGTATCTTTGCAACCCAATGAATCAACTGCAACCATTCTAAGTCTGTAATTTCCTGGTTTGGAATATTTATATCCGGGTATTGAACCTGTAACATTAAATCCTCCTCCTTCGCCAAAATCCCAAAATATTTGTTCTAATCCAGCTGCAGCTCTTTGAGGATCTCGCCAATATGGATAATTAGAACTAAAATACTGAACCAAATCATCGACTTTCAATGTATCACTAACACACAAAGTTTCTTTTCTAGGTATAAAGGTTTTGATGAATCCAAATGCCAGTTGTTGAGTTGAAACCCTGCTACAATTTCTTGTATTTACAGTCGTTACAGTTACCCTCTTTAATCCTTGTGTGGTAAAGGTAAAATACTGACTTGGTATAATGGAATCTGTTGCTCCAAAATTTAAAGTGATAGTTTGTTGGTTGTTAAAATTAAATGTAACTGTTTTCAAACTATCCTGAATTGAGTCAATCATGCTTAGTTTAATGTTCCATGGACCACAACCTGAATTCATTCTGGTTAATTTAAAACTTGGGTCCACAGGAAATAACCTGAACATATGATGATACCACGCTGTATCCATACAAACATTCCCGTTTTTATCAAAACCGTTTTTAATAATTAAGCCAACTGTCACCCAACCGGAAGGATTACAGGTAGAATTATAGATATAATCATAAAAATCAGCTGTTGAATCTATCTCTGTCCAAACGTTTTTTCCACAGGCTGAGTCTAAATTAATATAAGCACGCTGCCTTCCACATAGCGGTAATGTTTCTTTTATCCAAAATCTAATTGGTGATAATAAACATGTAGGTCCGGTATAATACAAACCTCTTCTTATTGGATTTGATGTGCTATCCCAACCAGCATCTGGGGCTGTTAACTTTAGCGACATACTACTGGTATCTGTGCATCCAGAAGCCATATCGGTTAAAATTAATTTGGGCTTGTAACACTTTTCTTCTCCTTGTTTATAAATATGATATACAACGGCAGAATCTTTTGAGTATCTACAGTTCAATCCAACATTGATATTATTTTTCGTATCAGTAGTACAATTGGGAGCAAACGCATCATCAAAATCCCACAGCCTATAAATATTAGTATTTTTATATAAACATGAATAGTCTTTTGGTGGACTTCTAAACCAAACAGTATCATGAATTTCACATTGTGAGCTATTGATTACAGGATCATAATTAGTTTCAATAACAGCTTGCGGACCAAAAACATCGATTAATGTATCGGTTACAGATTTACAAGTTCCAAGTGAAACATACATGGTAACTCTGTATTGACCGCACTTGCTAAAAACCTGACTTAAGCTCGGAATATTTGAAACTGAATCATAATTAGTGGTATCACCTATTCTATAAAAATTCCAGTTAATAGTAGCTAATACAGAGTTTTTTGATTGAAAAG
>JBIPMI010000138.1:0-7975 GCA_044369215.1 Bacteroidia bacterium
TAAATAGTATAAGTAAAACAGGAGTATTCATTAAATTCTATTGATTTTTTTGGCCTCAACCAATTCCTTGTATTTTTTTGGAAAATAGGTTTTAATCAGCAGTTTAACTACAAACATAAACGGAGCAGCTGCAAATCTTTCTGAAACATAATTACCTATGGCATCATATTTTAAAAATGCTGAATGCTTTTGTTCGATGTATTTTTTTAGCTCTTGAAAATTCGGTGCGGTATCTTTTTTTATCATCGATACTGCTGCTACCCTATAGTCGTAAAGTGCTTTATTGATATGATAAAATTTGTGTCCTTTAAAAGAAAGATGTAGCCAAAATTCCCAGTCTTCAACGCCCATAAAGGGCATGTTTTCATCATAACCACCCACTTCTTCCCAAGCAGATTTTCGGTAAATTGCACATGCATCTATATAGTTCCCAATCATCATTTGTTGCAAGTTAAAATCGGGAAGTTCTGTGGTTCCTTTTTTGTCACCAAAATAATTTGGATTGCTGTAAACTACCGAAAATCCTGCATTTCTATCTAATATTCGAATAGCTTCAGTAATGTATTCTGGGTTGATACGATTATCTGAATCCAATGGAAGAATATATTCACCCAAAGCTAATTTTATTCCATTGTTTCTGGTTTTACCTAAGCCTTGGTTTGCCTGATGAATAATTCTATAGTTTTCTTCTTTTAGTTTATCAAGAGTTTCAATTGTATAAGTATCTGTTGAACCATCATTTACAATAATTATTTCACATAAACCATCAGGTAGTTTTTTCAAACCTGCCAAGGCTTCGCGGATGTATTTTCCGTGATTATAACAAGGGATGATTACAGATATTCTGGGATTCATTAAACAGATTTTTTAGCAATAACTACATAGTTCATGGTGTTAATAGGATCAAAAAATTTCCTATCTAACCATTCATAAAACAGGTTATGTAAAGTGCGGGTTATTTTGGGGAAGGTCATCCATTTGGGTAATGTCAATAATAAAGTTTGACCTAATAATGCCCATTTACCGCCATTCGGATTAATTTCTGAAATTTCAAATCCTGCTTTTTCTAAACTTAATCTAAAACCATGTTTTGTAAACCTGAAATAGTCATAGGGCTCTTCATGTAAAGGCCAGTACATTGGCCCCGAAACGATAAAATGTCCACCAGGTTTAAGAAGTCTAAAAGCCTCATCAACCATACCTTGAAAATCACCAACATGTTCAATGGTTTGGGTAGAAAACACGGTATCAAACGACAAACTTTCCAAAGGAATTTCCTGTGCAGGACATAAAACATCAACACAATTACCGGATGATTGGATGATATCGCAGCCGATGTATGAATCTATTTTACCTTTAAATAATTCCAGGTAGGGTTTGTTTCCGCATCCAATATCTAAAACCTTACCTTTTGCATATTTATTTATTGCATCAATTAATGATTCAATAATAAAAACATGTTCCAGATAGTAGTAGAAATGTTTTTTTATTTGATAACTATATAATCGTTCAGCGTTAACTTCTCTCATAAAACTAGATTTTTATTTACCCCAATTGTTGTTTCTCCAACGGTCTCAATTTCAAAGCCTGCGTTTAATAATTGGGTATTAATTTTTACTCTGTCAGCAACTTCATCATGAATTTCTATTGCAATGAATTTAATTTTTGATAGAATGGAATTGTCTTTTTCAAATGCTTTAAATACTTCCTTTTCACCTCCTTCAATATCAATTTTTAGGATATCAATTATTTCAATTTTTTCATCATTGAAGATATTTTCAATCGAAATGCAATCAAAACCATCGGGGTCATTTTCATTGGTTTCAATTAATCTTAAAGACCATTCTCTGCCATCTCTAAAATTTGTATCTAGTTTTAATCGGGTTTTCTTTTCCCATAAACCAGTTTCATAGATGTGAATATTGGTAATAGAATTTGAATGAAAATTCTCCTTCAGGTTTTTAATATTTTCTTTGGAAGGTTCAATAGAAACTATTCTGTTTATATTGAGATGTTCATTTAAATATAGGGAAGCAAAACCAACATTTGAGCCTGCATCAACCAAATTAAGCCCTTTGTTCTGGCTGTATTTTTTTATCAATTCCAGAAATGGTTTATACTCTTGTTTTAAAATGACTTGTTCAAATACTAAAAAGTCAGTTGATTTTTTTCGAATTCGATATGAAATGTTATTTTTTGAAATTATGTATGCGTTATTATCAGAATTAATTTCATATGAGTTTGATAGTGATGCATTTAATATCCTATTCTGCTCTCTTAAGTAACTTGGAATAAATTTATAAAACCTTCCTGGAAGAAAGGCCAAAAGCAAAATAGCTTTCTCATTTAATTGCTGAAATGGATTAATTCTGTAGCTCATTATTTTTTCAAATAACATACTTTTAAACTACAATGAAAAAGTGAATGTGGAAGAACATAAAAAAACCTGAATTTCAGGAAATGAAATTCAGGTTTTAAGAAGCCATGCCTATTTTGGCCTTATAGATTTTAATTAATAAATCTTTGTTAAAACTAAAACACCGTTTTGACCGGATGCGGGATTAACATTTACCCATGTCGCATTTGTAAATGTTCCGGAATTTTTAATAAAAGTAGCTGAAGCTGATTGAATTGTATTTGTGCCAGCACCAGCACCATAAATGTAAGTATATGAACATGTGAATTTGTCTCCAGTTAATGTCCAAGTACCTTTAGCAATTTGGTATTCGTTAAAAAACTTTGTTTCAACTAAAACTGAACTGTCTTTTTTTATTGTTAATGTGAAAGGTTGGTTTCCAATTCCAACATCACCTTTTACATTGTAAGTTCCTGTCCATAATCCTTCAACATTGTAAGTAGTTGTGGTTGTTTCTTCATCTTTTTTACAAGAAGAAAAAAGACCTGCAGTTAGAATTGTAACAATAAGTAAAGTTGCTGATTTTTTTAAAATGTTTCTCATAGGTTTAATTTTTTAAATTCAAATTTATTCTCAGCTAAAATAAAAATAAATCTAAAATTTTACCCTTATACCAATTTTTTAACAATTTCCTAAAACCACATCAATTGCTCCAATGATTCTTTCAGGTTGTCAATGTCTTGGAGCTTGGCATAGTTTTCCATGCCACTTATATTCTGAGGAATTTGTTTGCTTAAGACTTCTAAGGCGTTTAAATTATCCTGTAAATAAGGACCTACAGCTAATCCGGTTTTGAAAATTTCTACCAATTTTCCCTCTAATTGGTTTTTATGTCCGATTACCGGTTTATGAAAATAGGCAGCTTTGGTAAGTAAATTCGGTGGAAGAAAATTTCTGGATTCGTTTAAATAACAAATGTCAAAACTTTGAATGATACTGTTCAGGTGCTGACTATCATCAAGCTTCATTGGGCTGATGAAGTTATTTTCGTGTTTTTCGATTATTAATTTTTGTAGGGCGCTACGACTCACTTTATTTCTTGCAGCGGCTTCCATTTCTCCTGCACAAACAAAAAAGTATTTTTCACTCGAAGCATTGGCTGCCATTTCAAAAAATCCTGAAGCTTCTTCATTTTCTAATAAAATAGTACCTATAACTATTCTATTTCCTGCCATTGCTTTAATCTGTCCAGCCAGTTTACTGCCTTCTTGGTTGATTGTCCAATCAGTAATATCCGGCATTACTAGAACCTTTTTATAAATACGGCCTTTTAATTCCTGACTTTTAAATCTATCTAAAATAGCAGCACCCACACAATTTTCAGATAAAAACAAATAATCGGGGTCGCCTTTTGAAGGATTTGCGTTTAATTTTATTTTTTCAGAATAGAGGTGAGCTGTATTTAAAAATAATCCGCTCCAATTAAATGGAAACAAATTATCCATCAAAGTTTTTCCTGAAGCAGGTGATATCCATTCATCTACCGGACAAAAGAAAACCAAATCAATTTTGGTTTCCAACATTTTCTCGGTTTGTTTTAAACGCCTACTTAAGTTGTACCAATGTAAACTTCCACTGGCAATTCCTAAGCTTTCTCCTTGATTTTCATTTCCTTCAGCTGGAAAACATCTGAAAAATCCTGCCTTATGAGGGAAATTTCTAAGAAGAAACTCATTAACTAAAATCCAATCCGGACTGTAAATCCAGACCATTTTGTTCATTTCCAATAAAGCTTTTGCATATTGCATAGCATAGTTCCGGAAGCGATATGAGCTCCTTGGAAATATCAATGCTACACAAAATACATCTGTCATTTAGCGAAAATCTGACAATATTTCGGCAGAATTCTTTTGAACTCTTCACATATTCACATCGTAACCCCTTAACATTGCGGCATAAAAGACAGTTTTTTTTAGAAAATTAAATTTTTTTTCAAAAAGGGCTTTACTATTTTCTAAAAATTTCTACTTTTGCACTCCCCGAATTGACCGATGGTGTAATTGGCAACACGTCTGATTTTGGTTCAGAAGAGTCCAGGTTCGAGACCTGGTCGGTCAACAAATAACTCATGCAAGTCTTCTTCAGGGTAGACTTGCATAATTTTTAATAGAATGGTGGTACGTAACCAAGTCAAAATTTTTACGGGAACAAATTCTCGTTATCTATCTGAAAAGATTGCAGAATCTTATGGAGTAGAACTAGGCGATTGTACCATCAGTAGATTTGCTGATGGTGAGTTTCAGCCAAATTTTAATGAGTCGGTGAGAGGTTGTGATGTATTTTTGGTACAATCAACTTTTTCTAATTCAGATAATTTGATGGAACTTTTGTTAATGATTGATGCCGCAAAACGTGCTTCAGCTCATTATATCACAGCAGTTATTCCATATTATGGAATGGCTCGCCAGGATAGAAAAGACAAACCTCGTGTTTCTATTGGTTCAAAAGTTATTGCTGATATGCTAACAGTTGTTGGTGCCAGCAGAGTTATCACTATGGATTTACACGCACCGCAAATCCAGGGTTTCTTTGAAATACCGGTAGATCACCTCGATCCTTCTATCATTTTTCTTCCTTATATGAGGGAGTTAAATTTAGACCATAATGTTATCATCGCTTCTCCTGATATGGGTTCTTCGGCTCGCGCCAGAATTTATGCCAAGGCTTTGGGTTGTGATATGGTTATTGTTGACAAAGAAAGACGTCGTGCAAATGAAATCGCTTCCATGAACTTAATTGGAGATGTAAGCGGTAAACATGTGATGATGGTAGATGATATCATTGATACAGGAAATACTTTGGCAAAAGCTGCTCAATTGTTGAAAGACAAAGGTGCGGTGAGTGTTAGAGCAATGTGTACACATCCTGTATTAAGTGGTAAGGCTTATGAAGTTCTTGAAAGTAGTGTAATAGATGAATTGGTTGTTTGTGATACAATTCCTCTAGCACGTCAAAGCTCTAAAATAAAAGTGTTGTCAGTTGCAAAATTGTTTGCAGATGCCATTCACAATATTACTGAGCATGGTTCTATTAGTTCTTTGTTCGATATGTCGAACAAATAATTAGCAGAATCTATAGTTGATGGGAAATAATCCTGATTTAACAGTCAGGGTGATTTTTGAGTAAACCGAAAATTAAAAATATATATGAAAACTATCGCTTTATTTGGAAACTCTCGCGCCTCTTTAGGCAAAGTGTCGACCAAAGAATTAAGAAACGAAGGTAGAGTACCTTGCGTTTTGTACGGAGGAACTGATAACATTCAATTCTCTGTTTATGAACCAGACTTTAAATTATTGGTTTATACTCCAAACACTTACAAAGTAAAATTAGATGTTGAAGGAAAGATTTATTATGCTTTCTTAAAAGACATGCAATTTCACCCGGTAAACGATTCAATAATGCATGCTGATTTCCAAGAAATTACAGAAGGAAAACCAGTAGAAGTTGCAGTTCCCGTTCGTTTAGTTGGTAATTCAATTGGTGTTCGTCAGGGTGGTAAATTAATCGTTAAAACTAAAAAATTACGTGTTCGTGCTATGGCTGATCAATTGCCTGATGCTATTGAATTAAACGTAGAAACTTTAGAAATCGGAAAATCATTAAAAGTTGCTGATGTAGTAGCAGGTGATTTACTATTATTAGATTCTCCAAACAATCCAATTGTTTCTGTTAAAACAACTCGTGCTGCTCAAGAAGCTGCTAAAGCTGAAGAAGGCGGAAAGAAAAAGAAATAAGTTCTTTTATAAGATTAAAATAAAAACCTCGCTTTTGCGGGGTTTTTTGTTTTATATCAGTGCTAATTGCTTAATAAATTCAGTATTTTTCAGCTTTGATAACCTAATTTTGTAAAAACTCGTTGATTTCAATTGTGAAGTATTTAATCATTGGATTAGGGAATATGGGCTCTGAATATGCGCATACCCGACATAATATTGGTTTCGATATTGCAGAGGCATTGGCTGCAAAATATGCTGCATCCTTTCAAGCGGGTCGACATGCCGATTTTGCTGAATTTTCTATTAAAGGACGACAAGTTGTAGTGATTAAACCAACTACTTTTATGAATTTAAGTGGTAAAGCCGTTCGTTATTGGATGCAGGAACTAAAACTTACAGCTTCTCAAATTTTCGTTTTAGTTGATGATTTGGCTATTGATTTTGGAAAGATAAGAATCCGACCTTCCGGCTCTGATGCCGGTCACAATGGTTTGAAAAATATTCAGGAATGTCTGCTTACCAAAGATTATCCTCGTTTGAGATTTGGTATAGGAAGCAATTTTAGTAAAGGGAAACAAATCGACTTCGTATTAGGAAAATGGAATGAAAATGAAGCAGCTGAATTGCCACTTTTAATAGATCATTCCTTAAAAGCATGTGAAAGTTTTGTGTTCAGAG
This sequence comes from Bacteroidia bacterium, assembly GCA_044369215.1. Taxonomy (GTDB): domain Bacteria; phylum Bacteroidota; class Bacteroidia; order UKL13-3; family UKL13-3; genus CAISCU01. The sequence continues at coordinate 6,814 of JBIPMI010000138.1, forward strand.
GACTTGCTCCAACTATGAATGAATTCAACAAATAATGAGTACAGAAATCGAACCAAAAAATAATTACCTCAGCAATTCACTTTGGATGTTGTTGGAAAAATCATCGAGAATTATCTCCGGAATTCTCGTTGGGGTTTTAGTTGCCAGGTATTTAGGTCCTGCGCAATATGGCTTAATTAATTATGCGCTCAGTGTTATTTCAATATTTACAATTCTTTCTACATTAGGTTTAGATAGCATTGTTGTTAGAGAGTTAATTACCCGAAAAGACAAGAAAAATGAAATTTTGGGAACCACATTTTTCATGCGTTTAGGTGGTGCATTATTGGTTGTTTTAGGTTCCACTGCTTATTCTTTTTTAAGAGATACGCCCGATAAAACAATTACTGTTTTTATTGTTAGTTTATCAATCGCCTTGCAATCTTTTGCTGTAATCGACTTTTATTTCCAATCACAGGTTAAAGGAAAATATACTGCGATTGGTCAGGTAATAACTTTACTTATTTCTTCAGTAGTAAAGTTAATGTTGATTTATTTTTCAGCGCATGTTTATTGGTTTGCTGCAATGGCTGTTTTTGAAGCAGGATTATCAGTTTTAAATCAATTGAGATTCTTTAAAAAGGAAGGAATGGATTTTACAAAATGGAGGTTCTCTTTTGTTGAAGCAAAAGAACTACTTTTTCATTCTTATCCTTTAATTTTAAGTTCCTTGGTGCTAATGTTATACCAAAAATCTGGTGAAATTTTGATTCTGCGTTTTCTAAGAGATTTAGATTTTGTGGGACAGTATTCTGCTGCTGTGAGAATGAGTGAAGCATCTTATTTTATCCCTGTTGCCATTTGTGCGGCTGTTTTCCCCGGAATTATCAATAATCGCCATAATTACGAGCTACAATTTAAAAGATATGTTCAACTGGCTTCATTAATGATTTGGTCGGCAATATTTATTTCTATTGGAGGTGTTTTACTTGGAGATCAGGTAATTGGATTGCTTTTTAAAGAAAAATATCATTTATCACCTGCTGTATTTAAATTACATATCTGGGGTTCAATTCCGGTGTTTTTTGGAACTGCCTGGGGTATGTGGATGTTGGCCATGAACAAGCAAAAAATTGTGATTTTATTTCAGATTTGGAACCTGTTAGTTTATTTAATTACAGCA
>JBIPMI010000006.1:0-24819 GCA_044369215.1 Bacteroidia bacterium
TATGACTTTAAAGCTTTCATGGCTTTTGTTCTCCATCCTTTATCAATTCCCAATGATAAAAACCTATTTAAAAAATCATATTTCGGAGCAATGCTATCAAACATTGCTTCTACCTGCTCTTTTTTTGAACTCGATGAACTTTGATCCGGTTTAATTTCTTTCATTTTTATTCAGTCAATCCGACTGCAAATATATGTATACTTAATAAGGTGCGATTAGATGATTTTGGCGTTTTTTCTGGCTTTCCAGAATTCATCATTAATTTTACCAATAAAGTTCAAAATCTCTTTTCTACCTGTTTGGTCTAATGCTGATGTTTTAAACATTTGTGGCATTTGCTCCCAATCCAGAGCTAGTTCAGCACAAAATGCCTCAATATTGGCATCTGCTTCTGCCGATTTTAATTTATCGAGTTTGGTGAAAACAACACAAAACGGAATTTGATTCTGACCTAAAAAGTTGATGAAACTAATATCATTCATTTGTGGCGGTACTCTTGAATCAACCAAAACAAAAACACAAGCCAGTGGCTCTCTTTTTTGAAGGTAGTTCGATAATGCACTGCTCCATTCATGACGTTTTTCCTTGCTTCTTTTTGCAAAACCATATCCCGGTAAATCAACCAAATACCAGTTATCGTTTATCATGAAGTAATTCATGCTTACAGTTTTACCCGGTGTAGAAGAAGTTCTTGCCAACTCCTTTTTCTTACACAACATATTGATGAGCGATGATTTCCCTACATTACTTCTGCCTATAAAAGCATATTCCGGAAAAATGGCTTTTGGACATTCCTTTAAACCTGGAACACTCATTTTAAAAACTGCAGATTTTACTTCCATACTGCAAAATTAAGCCAATTCAAACAATTCTGTATAGTTAAATAGCTTAAAGCAAGTAAATTTATCTGATTGTTACCCGAATTCCTGCATAAATTCTCCTTCCTAACATGGGAGCATAGTTATAAGATGGGTCGAATGTATAGGCATTTGGATTATTAATCGGGTCGTTTGCCGTTTTATCAAATGGATCGAATGGCCTTATTATCGGATTTTTAGGAAGGAAATTCAGTAGATTTTTTACTCCAATATATGATTCTATTCCCTTTTTAAACTTTTTAGAAACTTGCAAATTCATCAAACCAAACCAAGGTGAATATTCAGGTCTGAAATCGTTTGGTAGAATTGGTAAACGCATTGGACTATAAATCTGACCACTTAAATCAAAACTCATATCCATGTTTCTCCATTCATAAGAAAGTTGATAGGTTCCTGAAAATGGTGGTGCATGTAATTGTTGTCTTTTTTCTAATCCTCCGGTTGTTTTTGGGAACATGGTATAAACTTCCATTAATGTTATTCCGGCATTGAGTTTAACAGGAAAAGTAAAACTCAATTCTGTGTTTAAAGTTAATCCTCTTGAAACCGCATGTTCAGCTAAATTTGCATAGATAATTGCATTGGGGTCGGTATCATAATCAGCTTGAATTCTATTATTGAAAATAGTATAAAACATACTTGCATCAATGCTTAAAAAGCCCTTTTTGAAATTGATAAATTTGTTATAATTCAAATTGGCATTCCAGCTTTGTTCGGGCTTTAACTCTTCCTTTATAATAACTGTTCTTGAGCCTGTAAGAGCCGCATGATCTTCTGTAAATAAGTTCACAACTCTAAATCCATTTCCTACACTTAATCTCCAAGTTTCTGTTTGATTTGGTTTGAATCTATAATTAACTCTTGGTGAAAAAATATTTCCATGATTTTTATAGTAATCATATCTCAACCCTAATAACAAAGTGTGGTTTGAATGAATTGAAATTTCATCTTGAACAAATATTCCAGGCAAATAGGTATTGATAGGCTGATTAAATTTTCCATCAGAACTTGATGTTACAATTGAATTGTCATCATACCAGGTATACCTTAAACTCATTCCTCCTAATAAATCGTGCCTTAAACCTAGTTTTTTATTAAAGGTATTTTGAAGAAAACCTGTATGTTGACGAGCTATAAACCAGGTTGTTCCATAAGCAGAATATTGGTCGTGGTAATTATAGGAATATTGTATATTGAAAGCTTGATTCTTTAATCTATAAGCTTGTTTTCCAATGATCTCAAAGCGATTTGTATAAATAGTTTCGCCATAAATACTATCGGTTCCCATCCATTTGTCATCAAAATTTAATTGACCACCAAAACGTTTTTCAGTAAAAAATCTTGAAGCAACTGAACCTTCAAAATCCTTTTTTCCATACTGCCATTTGTTAAAAATAGAAAACCTCAATTGGGTAGGAATATCAGTAAATCCATCATCATTAACATCAAGTCGATTTAAAAAATGAAACAAGTTAATTCCAGTAAGTTGATAAGCGTTTTTATGTTTACTTTTTATTGAAAAATCAAGGTTCTTTTCTAAAGTAGAATTGGCCATCATATCAACAAAAACAAAAGGAGCTTTTTCAGGTTTTTTAGTAATTACATTTACCAATCCACCAACGGCTTCGCTTCCATATAAACTAGCTGCAGGACCTTTAACTACTTCTACCCTTTCGATTAATGAATTTGGAATTCCACTCAGACCATAAACAGAAGATAATGCACTAACTATTGGCATTCCATCAATTAAAACCAATGTATATGGACCTTCTAAACCATTGATATGAATATCACCTGTATTACAAACATTACAATTCATGGTTGGCAAAACACCATTTACCATTTGTAAGCCTTCAAACAAATTAGTACTTCCACTTTTCTGAAAAAACTTCTGAGAAAAAATCTCAACTGGTACCGGAGAAGCCGAACGCGATTGCTCTTTCATAGTTCCGGTAACAGCAACTTCATCTAATCCAAATGCATGTGGCTGTAAGTTAAAATTGAGTTTTAGTTTTTGATTATCTTTAACAACAACTTTTCGAATATTAGATTGATAACCTACATAAGAAACTTGTAAGTGATAGGTACCTGGTTTCAGGTTTTCAATTTTATAAAATCCATTTTCATTTGTTTGAACTGTAAATTTAGTTTCCTGAACAAAAACTACTGCAAGAGGAAGTGTCTCATTGTCTGATTTCACAAATCCTTCTATTTCAGAAGCCTGAAGACTTCCAAAGCAAACAGATAGAAATAAACACAATAATCTGAATTTCATTACGCTACAAAAGTGATGTAATTTTTAGAATTCACAAAATAATTTTTTAGACAAGTCTAAAATAAATTTAAAGTTTATCGAAAAATCAATTCAATCCAATTCCCTTACCTTTGAAAAATGCAGTTAGGCTTAATAGGATTTCCTTTAAAAAATGGCTTTTCAAAAGCTTATTTCGAAAACAAATTTCGTGAGTTAAACATGTTAGATTCTAGGTACGAAAATTACCCTTTTGAAAACGTAAATGAATTCAAAAATCTATTAGAAAATCATCCAGACTTAAATGGCTTAAGTGTAACCATTCCTCATAAGCAAAATATCATTTCATATATAAATGAACTAGATCAAACAGCAGAAGAAATCGGAGCCGTGAATTGTATCAAAATAACAAAAAAAGAAAATGGTGTAATGCAACTAAAAGGCTATAATACCGATGCATTTGGATTTGAACAATCATTACTAAGTTTTCTCGATAACTATAAGCCTCAATCAGCAATAATAATTGGAATTGGAGGTGCTGCAAAAGCAGTAATTTACATCCTAAAAAAACTCGGTATACAAGTAATTTTAGTTGGAAGAATGAGTAATCAAAATGAAGGAAAAATAGCTTATGAAGATTTAAGCGAAAATCATTTTAAAACAAGTCAGTTAATTGTTAATTGTAGTCCTGTTGGAATGCATCCAAACCCTGAAAATCTGGTTCCAATTCCTTATGAATTCGTGAATGAAAATCACTATTGTTTTGACTTGATTTATAATCCTGATGAAACACGCTTTTTGGAGGAATGCAGATTAAAAGGAGCCAAAACAAAAAACGGATTAGAAATGCTTCATGCGCAAGCAGAAAGAGCTTTTGAAATTTGGTCTGAATAAACTATACCTTAACTTTTTAAAACAAACTCAATTGCTCGTTTAACAACCTAAACGACATTCGATGAAATTCTGTCGGACCATTTTGGGCAATAGCAGCGCGGTGGTCGCTTGTTGGATAACCTTTGTTTTTCTTCCAATTGTATTGTGGATACATCTCATGAATATTCAGCATGAATTCATCACGATGCGTTTTGGCTAAAATAGAAGCAGCTGCTATACTTTGAAATTTCGAATCACCTTTAATGATACAATGATGTGGAATATCGAGGTATTTAATAAATCTGTTGCCATCAATCAATAAAGTTTCAGGTTTGATTTTTAATAATTCCAAAGCTTTATGCATCGATAAAAAACTAGCTTTAAGGATATTCACTTTATCAATTTCATGATTGGTCATTGATGCTACAGCCCAAGCCAATGCCTTTTCTTCTATTTCAGGTCGAAGTTCTTCTCTTTGTTTTTCACTTAGCTTTTTACTGTCATCTAAACCCTTAATTCTTTTTTTTGGATTGAGAATGACTGCTGCTGCAAAAACAGGTCCGGCTAAACAACCTCTGCCTGCTTCATCACAACCTGCCTCTACTTTATCTTCTTCAAAAAATCGTTTTAAACCACTCATTTATCTATTGAAAACTGCTTGATTGCCATTTGTATCTTTTAGTATCAATTTTTTATCCTTCATTTCGATTAAAACTGCTGCGAGTAAAACGCGCATAAAATCAGCTTCCATCATACCTTCACAGGCTTTTAAAGTAGATTCACCAGGAAGAAATTGTTTTTTACTTCCTTCAAAAATAAAATTCCCACCAAAAACATTACATGAATTAAAGCCTTGGTATTTACTTTGAATCAAATCCAAATTTATATAAACAGGATTGTTTTTACTGCGTTTAATTTGATTACCATTTAATTGTTCAAGCATCCATTTTCCATCCAAAGAAAAATCTGGCACAAACATTCCAACCCCTTCATAGTGCTGGTATTTTGGGTCTCTTTCATACTTTACGTCTACAATAACTTGGTATGAATATTCCTTTGAATCACCTTCAATTTTTGACTTTTTAGGTTTCATTACAACTTTTAAATGACCTAAAACTGTTTTAAAATTATAGTGATAATCGGGAGAATTAAAATTCTGGAAAGGTTGGGCAAATGCAGCTGTAAAAATCATTCCTGTTGAAGACAAAAATCGAACAATTTTATTACTTGATTGATCAACTTCAAACGACCATTCAGGTGAATTTCCTTTGGCAAAAAACAGAATTCCTTTGTTGTGGTATTCCATTAATTCAGTCTTTAAACTCTTCGATTTTACATTCGTTTTTATTTGTTTTTTCTGATTTGATTGAGCGTTACTTAAGCTAAATAATCCCAATAAGAAAAACATCAAAGCACCTTTTAATTTATTCATGGTTATCCGGTAATAAATTCAAAATTTCCTCTTGAACTTCTAACAAATTAATTCTGTCCATGCAAGAATTTCCAGGATGTTTACACGAACTTTGATCGCATGGATTACATTCCAAAACATGATGAATATATGCACTTTTTGGTCCGGGAGGATAAAACACTGTTGGTTCACCGGGGCCAAATAAACCCAAACAAGGAATATGACTAATGGCAGCCATACAAAGCGGACCACTTTCATTACCTACATACAAATCAGCTTTTGATAAAAAGGCAATTAATCCTCCAAGGTTTATTTCACCTGCCAAAGAATAAGCAGGAACTCCACTTAATTTAATGATTTGCTTAATTAGGTTAATTTCAGAATTATCACCTGTAAATATTATTGCTAAGCCATATTGTTTTCTCAACCAATTAGCCAACATCCCAAATTTTTCTGGATTCCATCGTCTCAGTTCTTTTCTTGCTCCGGGATGTATCAATACAAACTTATTTATATTATGCTTTTGAAGCCAATCATTAGCTTTTGTAATTTCTGTTTCAGAAGCAAATAAATGCGGTTGAAGACTTGGAACACTATCAAACAAAGGAGAAATAATTTCAGTATTTGTTTGAATTTCATGAGGATGAGCACCCAACTTTTTATTTTTAAGTCGAATTGTAGCCCTATCCAATCTAACTTTTGGTTGATAAAAAAATGCCTTGAATAACGTATTCCAATTGCCTCTTAGTTCAAGCCATAAATCGTACTTCTTTTCTGTTTCATTTAAATCGTGTACAATTTTATCAATTGAAGGATGCGCTTCAACCAAAGCATTACAGAAAGATTTACATAACAAAGTAATTTTTGAATTGGGATATTTTAGCTTCAAAGCATCAAAAACGTGCAATGAATAACACAAATCGCCAATCTCATCAAGTTTAACTACCAAAATATTTTGAACAGGAATTTCTTTAAGAGATTTATTCCCATTTATAAGGCGACTCAATAGAAATGAGCTACCATAAATAAGTTTTTCTTGATAGTTATGTGGTATGAATTTCCCAAAAAGCATGTTGCAATGATACAAAGTTGTTTTGAATGATTTAATTTACCGCCCTCGTTGCCATGAATTGTGGCAAAATTTGAATATGAAAAAGACCTTTATCAGCAACTTAATTTTATTGATGTCGGTGAATCTGCTCATAAAACCCTTTTGGATTTTAGGCATTGACCGAGGTGTTCAGAATTATGTTGGTTACGAGCAATATGGAATTTATTCAGGCTTAATGGCTTTTTCATTATTATTGATTACCCTTTTAGATTTAGGAATCAATACTTATGTTTCATCAAATGTTGCTAAAAATCCAGATAAACTAAAAGATGAATTTATTCCTTTAACCGGATTTAAACTTGCATCCGCAATTATATATGTAGCAGTTACATTGATCCTTGGCAAGCTAAACGGATTTGATTCTTACCGAATTCAGCTCTTATTGTTTTTAACTTTCAATCAAATTTTATCTTATTTCTATATTTATTTCAGGAGTATTATTGGTGGATTACAACTATTTCGTATAGATGCCATTTTATCGGTAGTAGATAGAGTTTTAATGATTATTTTCTGTGGTTTGATGTTATGGACCAGCTTTTTAGAAATGAGTATAGAAAGGTTCATTTATGCGCAAACCATTGCCTATTCATTGGCCATTTCAGCAACTATCCTAGTTTTAAAAGGCAAACTAATTGATATCAAGTTTAAGTTCAACCTGCCACAACTGAAAGATGTTCTTAAGCAAATGTTTCCATATGCTTTGTTATCCTTAATCATGACATTTTACACCAGAATGGATGCAGTTTTATTACCCAAATTACTGGTAGATGGAGATTATCAAAATGGAGTTTATGCATCGGCTTATAGGCTATTAGAAGCATCAAACATGATGGCAGTAATGGTGAGTATGTTGTTGTTACCAATTTTTTCGAAAATGATTTCAGAAAGAGAAAACCTGAGTAGTTTGGTACAATTGTGCACAGGAATTATGATTATTCCTGCAATTACCCTCAGTTATTCGGCATTTTTATACCGAAATGAATTAATGCTTGTTATGTTTCCAAGAAGTGATGCATTTGCAGGAGAAGTATTTGGAATAGTGATTTTGAGTTTTATTCCATTAGCAAGTATGTACGTGTATGGAACCTTATTAACAGCGCAAGCCGAAATGAAAATATTGAATACTCTAGCACTTATAGCACTGGTAATCAATTTAATAATTAATTTCACCATGATACCAGAACACAAGGCCTTAGGAGCCGCATGGGCAACGCTTGTAACTCAGGGTTTTATAGGAATTAGTAATTTTCTATTTGGCAAAAAGCAATTAAAGCTGGAATTCGAAAAAGGATTTGCTATAAATTTTTTCATTAGTGTGATACTATTATTAATCGGTGGATATTTTATAAAAAACATTCTTTCAAACTGGTTAACAGGGGTTTTAGCAATCGGATTGCTTTCAATTTCATTAATGATTTTATTCAGAATTATAAAATTAAAGGAAAGTCTATTATTGCTTCGAAATCAACTCGATAAAAGAAACAACAAATAGAAGGAATTTTATATTTTTGCAGGATACCTTATGAATAAGAAAAAGAAGCAATATTATTTTGAGCTCATTGATGTCATAGTTTTCATCGTTCGTTGGAGAAAACAATTGATTATCCTTTCAAGTGCAGCTGCAATAATTTCAATTATTATTTCAAGTCCGCTTGTGATAAAACCAAAATTTAAATCAACGGCCGTATTTTATCCTTCAACCAATAACTCGATTTCAAATGCATTATTGGCAGATTCAAGGGTTACACAAAAAGATCCTCTTGAATTTGGAGAGCAAGTTGCAGCTCAACAATATGTTCAAATTTTAGAATCTGATGTTTTAAAATCGAGAGTAATCAGACAATTTAATTTAGCAGAGCATTACAGAATAGCTGCAGACGATAAAGAAATTAACTTTAAGGTTGGTAAACTGTACGAAAAAAACATTTCAACCAAAAAAACTCCTTATGCTTCAATTGAAGTAAATGTTTTGGATGAAGACCCTCAAATGGCTGCCAATATTGCAAATGGTGTAGTAAGTATTTTAGATAGTGTAAAAACTGAAGTACAAAAACGCATTGCATTACAGGCTTTAAACATTATTGAAACAGAATACAAAAGGAAAGAAGAAGAAGTGAATACCATTAAAACCCGTATGAGAGAATTGGGAGAAAAAGGCGTTTACTTTTATGAGGAACAATCAAAAGCTATTACTGAAGTAATGGGAAAAGTTGGTCCGAACGATTTTGTTATCAAACAACAAAAAGCATTATCGATGTATGGAGCTGAATCTAAATTTCTTTATGGAACTTTAGAATTACAGGTTGAACAATTAAACGAATTAAAGAAAAAATTAGACCAAGCAAAAATTGATGTCGAAGCTCGTTTAAGTAATGTTTTCATATTACAAACGGCTTCTGCAGCTGAAAGAAAAACCTACCCTATTCGCTGGATGATTGTTGTCGGTTCTATTATCGGAACCTTTGTTATGAGTTGTATTGTACTTCTTTTCATTGAAAAATTCAGAGAACAAAAAGACGCTCTCATTGCTTAATTCCATTCAAGAAAAAGAAAAAAGCAAGTGGCTCTACTTAATTGTGGGTGCCTTTTTATTGCTGAATACTTTTGCAATTGCTTTTGAATGGTACTGGTTTGCAGCGCTACCTATTGCTGCTGTTTTGGCCATTCTTGCTATATTAAAATTAGATTTCTTACTACTTTCAATCGTATTTTTAGTACCAATTTCAATAAATATTGAAGATATTGGACTAGGTTTAGGCATAAGTTTACCTGATGAACCGCTAATTATTGGCGTATTTCTTTTGGTGATTTATAAATTTATTATCGATGGCGAATACGATTTCAGGGTTTTGAAACATCCTATTAGTATTGCGATAATGATTAATACCGCCTGGATTTTTATCACTTGTTTAACCAGTCAGGAAGTAATAGTTTCATTCAAATTTCTTCTTTCAAGATTTTGGTATATCGTTCTATTTTACTTTTTAGGAGTTGTTCTGTTTAAGAAATTTTCAAACATTTCAAACTATCTATGGGCCTATATCATCCCATTGGCTTTTGTAATTTTATTTACTCTCTATAAACATAGCGACGATAATTTTTCTCAGGTAACTTCATTTGAAATAATGGCGCCATTTTATATAGCCCATGGAATTTATGCTGCGGCAGTTGCGTTTTTCATTCCTTTGTTGGCACTGTATATCATATTTGGTTTTAGAATGAATGCACATATTTCAATCGTAATTGTTTCTATTTTCTTGTTGATGTTATTTGGCGTTGGAGTTGCATTCTCATTTACCAGAGCGGCCTGGTTGAGTTTAGCCGGTGCTTTGGGCTTTGGTGTTTTGATGATTTTCAGAGTGAGGTTATGGCAAATATTCATTCTTTTAGGAATAGGTTCTTTATTTGTTGTTGCCAATTTTGATGATATTTTTTACCAGCTTTATCAAAACAAACAAAATTCAGCTGAAGGTTTTGAAAAACATTTGGAATCAGTTTCTAATGTAAGAAACGACGTTTCAAATCTGGAACGTGTAAATAGATGGATGGCTGCCATCAACATGATTAAAGAAAAGCCGATATTGGGATTTGGACCTGGAGCTTTTTCGTTTACTTATGCACCTTATCAGGACCCTGAATTTAAAACGCCAATTACAACTGCATTTGGTGACCAGGGACACGCTCACAGTGAATTCCTGAATCCAATGGCCGAAAGTGGCTGGTTGGGCCTACTAACCTTTTTAGGTGTTTTGGTGATGGTTTTCCAAAGAGGACTCAATCTGGTTTATAAAGCAAATGATTTTAGAGTGAGAATTTTTGCCGCTGCTGTTTTATTAGGATTGGTTACTTATTTTATACATGGTTTGCTGAACAATTACAGCGAACAAGATAAAATTGCAGTACTTCTATGGGGAGCCTTTGCGATGATTACCGCAATGGATTTGTATCACAAAAAGGAAGTTTAGGAAAGTTTGTAGTTTGGATAATCTAAAGTTTCTTTAACAAGAATATAAATATCCACTTCTATACCAATTAATCAATCCATTATTATATCTATTGACATTTATTTTCAAATTTTTTTTTGGAATTAAATTGCTCTATGATATGAAATTAATGACCCCGAAGGTGGTTACATGTTTATAGAAAAAAGCTGTAAAATAAAGTCCCCCTGCGACTCACGAATGCGGACCAAAGGTCCGCATTCGTGAGTCGCAGGGGTGTTTCTTCTTATTTTAGTTTCTATAATAATGTCATCCCTTCAGGATTTAAAGAACTTGCTAAAAGAAACTTATTCCTCAATTTTATATCTTGAAGTAATATGGCAATTGAGAAATAAATAGAATTTTCATTCATAATTCTCTTTGTATAAAATACTTATGGGAATTGATACATTGATGGATTTTCATTCCTCATTTTCCACGGGCTAAAGCCGCGTGGCAATTGAGGAATCAGCAAGATTTTATTGGGATTTATAATTTCCAATAGCTAGGGCTAAAGCCGCGTGGCAATTGAGGAATCAGCAAAATTTTATTGGGATTTATAATTTTCAAATAGCTCCGGGCTGAAGCCACGGAGCTATTTGAAAATTGCTTTCGGGAATCAAACAAATCCCCTATTTCTTCACAATCGATAATTTCAAGCTAATGATATTACTCATGGCTAATAATCCTTCGTTAAAGGCATTTCCTAAAGCATAATCTATAGAAATACGACTTAATTTTAGTCCTACTCCTAAACTTGGCATGGCATTTAAAGTTTCTTTGCCATCAAAATCTTTTACTCGCTGGAATTTTTGTAACCCTCCTCTTAAAAACACCAGGTTTTTGTAACCCATTTCCAAACCCAATCGAGGATCCATATTAAAAACTTTGCTGCTAATTAGCACATTTCTTTGTCCATCAGTAGTAAATTCAAAATTCAATTCAGGACGAATGCTGATTTTATTCGACATCAATTCGAAAGACCTGCTTGCTCCTAAAACCAATCTTGGTAATGTTATTTCCAAACCACCTTTGGGTAAGGTATTTCCAGTGCTAATTAATTGTTGTTTATCTGATTCACTTAAGTTATAGGTCCAGGCATTAAATGTTCCTGTAATATCATAAGCTGCTACACCTAATTGATAATTCTTGTATTTATAGGTTGCTCCCAAATCGAAACCAAATCCCCAAGCTCCACCAAAATCGCCAATAACACGACGAATGACTTTCATATTGGCACCAATATTCAAATTTTCAACTCCGGTTTTAGTAGCATAAGAACCAACAAATCCGTAATCAACTGCAGAAAATTCCTTGATTAAATTATAGTTGATTTGTCCATCCTGCATTAAATACAAAGTGTTTGGAATTCCATCAATTCCAAAACGAATCATGCTTATGGCTGCTCTGCTTTTTTCGTTTAATTTGAATCCAATTGCACCATAATCGTGTTTAGCAATTCCGGCAAATTGTTCATTATGCATCAAACCAATCTGAAAATTATCTTCAATTCCCATTAATCCGGCCGGGTTCCAATAGGTACTTGTTACATCATTTCCACTTGAAATAACAGCGCCTCCCATTGCCATTGCACGACCACCAATGCCAATTCCTAAAAATGCATTGCTATATTTTAATGTTTGGGAATTACTGTTTACAAATTGTAATGCCAGTAAAACAAAAAAGACAATTTTCTTCATTCAAAAATTTGTTTCATTTCAAAAATACGAGAATAAACTTCTCCAAACCAATTCTCTTCCAAATCTAAGACACTCTTTAATAAATCACGCCTTTCATGAAAACTAATTTCAGGAAGTCCGGCTCTCATCATGACTCTTGTTAACGAATAGCCAAAAAGGTTATTATCAGTATAATTTAGAATATATCCAGCTTCTCTAAAATGATTAAACATTCTGCACAATCTTTCAGTTTCTAAAAGTCCTTGGTTTTTAAAAAAGCTATCCAATTCTGAAATATCAATCAAATTCAAATCTGCATAAAATTGTTTTCCAATTCCCTGATAATGCCTGATTAAAAGTCTATCCATCATCATTTCAAACAAAATATGACCTAAAAACCACTTTCGTTCAATGTTTTTTAAATCAGCATTTGATTTAATCGCATCTATACAAATAGAAGTTCCCGTTTCAAAAAAATTTGATGAATGAAATTTTTTATCATCCTCTAAATGGGCAAAACAACCATTAAGCATTTGCTCGTGGTTTATAGAAAAATCTCCATTTAACTCCTTGAATTTCTTAATAGAACCTCTTGCCAAATCAGGAAGAATGAGTCCTAAATTGAAGTAATGATTATCAATTTTGTGGTGAATAAAATAATGTGATAAAAAATTCAAGTCCTGCTTTTATTGCAATTTCAGGAAAATTCTCTTGAACTCCATAAATAATTCAGCCGCCAAGCCTTATTTTCGAAACTTATTACAGAAAGAACTTTGTCATGGGTGTAAATTTTATTGAAGAACTAAAATGGAGAGGCATGTTGCACGATATCATGCCTGGAACAGAAGATGAATTAAATAAAGGTATTTGTAGTGGTTATATTGGTTTCGACCCAACAGCCGATAGTTTGCATGTGGGCCATTTAACCCAAATCATGACTTTAATTCACTTCCAAAAAGCCGGACATCGTCCTTTTGCCCTTGTTGGTGGAGCTACTGGAATGGTTGGTGATCCTTCAGGAAAATCTCAGGAAAGAAACTTATTAAACGAAACTGAACTTCGCCATAACCAAAGTTGTATTGAAGCGCAATTAAAAAAGTTTCTTGATTTTAATGTAGGCGAAACCAGCGCTGTTATGGTTAATAATTACGATTGGTTTAAGGAATTCAGTTTTCTTGATTTTATCAGAGATGTTGGTAAACACATCACTGTCAATTATATGATGTCGAAAGACTCAGTAAAGAAAAGATTAGAAGGTGATACTGGAATGAGTTTTACTGAATTTACTTACCAGCTTGTGCAGGGTTACGATTTCTATTACTTATGGAAAAACCACAATTGCAAAGTGCAAATGGGTGGCAGCGACCAATGGGGAAATATTGTAACGGGCTCTGAATTAATTAGAAGGAAAGATGGCGGTGAGGCTTTTGCGATTACAACCAATCTTATTAAAAAGTCTGATGGGACCAAATTCGGAAAAACAGAAAGTGGCGCTGTTTGGCTTGATCCAAAAAGAACTTCACCATATAAATTTTACCAGTTTTGGTTAAATGCAAGCGATACTGATGCCAAAGAATGGATTAGAATTTTTACGCTTTTACCTCAAGATGAAATTGAATCGATAGAAAAAGAACATGAAACAGCGCCACATTTAAGAGCATTACAAAAAGCTTTGGCTAAAGATATTACCATCAGATGTCATGGTGAAAATGCCTATGAAACTGCGATTGCTGCTTCAGGTATTTTGTTTGGTAATTCAACCATCGAAGCGTTTAAAAAATTAGATGAAGAAACTTTTTTAGATATTTTTGATGGAGTTCCTCAATACGAAATTGAAAAATCGGTTTTAGAAGCAGGAATTGGAATTGTTGAATTATTAAGTGAACATTCGCAAGTATTTCCTTCAAAAGGTGAATGCAGAAAAATGTTACAAGGTGGTGGTGTTTCATTGAATAAAGAAAAAGTAAGTGATGCAGCTGCCATTATCAAATCAGATTCACTTATCAAAGACAAATACCTTTTCATCCAAAAAGGAAAAAAGAATTATTACCTCATTAGCATTAAATAACAATGAAAACTATAGGACCAAAAGATTTGCCTTTAGCAAATTTCCATAATGCTTTATTAACTGCAGTTGCTCCAAGACCTATTTGTTTTGCGAGTACCCTTGATAAAGATGGTAACATGAATTTATCACCTTTTAGTTTTTTTAATGTTTTTGGATCAAATCCTGTTACATTTATTTTTTCACCTGCACGCCGTGTAAGAGACAATAGTATTAAACATACTTTGGAAAACATCATGGAAACCAAAGAAGTAGTAATTAATGTAGTGAATTATGCTATGGTTCAACAAATGAATCTGGCTAGTTGTGAATATCCAAAAGGAGTAAATGAATTCACCAAAGCCGGATTTACACCATTGGCTTCACAAATGGTAAAACCATTTAGAGTTGCAGAAAGTCCGGTACAATTTGAATGTAAAGTTCGTGATATCATTGAAACCGGAAATGAAGGTGGTGCAGGTAATTTAATCATAGCTGAAATGTTGTTGATGCATATTCGTCCTGAAGTTTTAACAGCAGATGGAAGAATTGACCAGCATAAAATTGATTTGGTTGGTCGATTAGGAAGCGATTGGTATGTGCGTGCAAGTGGTAATGCATTATTTGAAGTTCAAAAACCGGCAAAAAATCTTGGAATAGGAATTGATACACTTCCAGAGTCAATAAAACACAGTAAAATTCTAAGCGGAAACGATTTAGGACAGTTAGGAAATGTTGAACAATATCCGGATGAGGACAGCATTCAGATTTTCAAGAGAATGAACAAAACCCTTGCCGGCATTCATTCTTCGGCTATCGATAAAGTTGATTTGAACAACAAACTTCATCAGTTTGCACACCAATTATTGGAAACAAATCAGGTGGAGGATGCATGGAAAGTCCTATTAAGTTAGGGCTTGTATCTAAAAAGAAACAATGTGTTCAAAATAATAAACACTATTCGCATTTACAGGTAGTAGAGAAGCTTAAAAAAACTTTTAAACTATTAAAAAACAAAGCTTTATAAAATTAAAACAAGAGTAAAATGAACTTTGGCACAGTTATTACATTAAATGTATTATCTAAAATTCATTTTGCTTTATTATATAGCCCAATCAACTAGCCATTGATTGGGTTTTTTCATTTAGGTGAATTCATTAAATGTGTTTTTTCTATCAAATCAATAATTTCACAAAATCGTTTTTAAAAAATGGAAAATATAGAATACAAAGAAACAGAAATGTTAAAGGAGCGTCATGGTTGTGTTACAACATGGCTAGTTTTTATGATTGTGGCAAATTCATTAATCGGACTAATTTACCTGCTAGTACCTGAAAGTATTTCTAAAGAAATGGAGGTTAAAATTCCAATATACATTTTATCGATTCTTGGTTTAATTGCTATTGCTAATGTTGTTTTTTCATTGGCACTTTTTAAATGGAAACTATGGGGATTTTATGGTTTTATTGTTTCAAGTTTGGCCTCATTTATCATTAATTTATTGATTGGAACCGAAGCAGTGCAATCTGTAATAGGTTTAATTGGAATTGCCTTTTTATATGGAGTACTTCAAATTAAAAAGAACAATATTTCTGCATGGAATTATATGGATTAACAAATACGATTCATTCACAAAAAAGGCCGATTCTTCTCAAAACCGGCCTTTTTCTTTTGGTTATTTTCCTCCTAATTTATCAGGATCAATTCCTCTTTTCTTTGCCATTTCTTCCAATTTAATCTGGAATTTCGATTTCGTTACAGGCTTCTTTTTATTCTCTTCCAGTTGTTTGTGAATTGCTTTTTCATCCACAAATCCTCTAATCAACAATTGTTGTCCGATAGTAAACAAGTTAGATACAAAATAGTAGTAAGTTAATCCTGAAGAATAACTATTAAAGAATCCTAAGAACATAACAGGCATGATATAACTAATATATTTCATTTGTCCTGTTACGCCTGTCATTTGGTTATTGTAAATAGTATAAACCAATGTTGAGGCCGTCATTAATAAGGTAAACAAACTAACATGGTCGCCATAAAACGGAATATTAAATGGTAAGTTAAAAATGCTATCATAAGTAGATAAATCGGTGGCCCATAAAAATGCTTGTTGTCTTAACTCAAATGCCGATGGAAAGAACTGGAACATGGCAATTAATATTGGCATTTGTAACAATACCGGCACACAACCACCCATTGGATTTACACCTGCTTTGCGGTAAATCTTCATGTTTTCTTGTTGTTGACGAGCCATATCATCAGGATATTTAGCTTTAATTTCATCAATCTCAGGTTTTAATACTCTCATTTTTGCAGATGATAAATAAGAGCGGTAAACCAATGGGAACAAAATGGTTTTAACAATCAGAGTCAATAAGAAAATTATCAATCCAAAATTGGTTAAATATTGTCCCAACCAGAAAAACACATTTACTGTTACAACTTTATTTACCCAACCAAAAATGCCCCAACCCATTGGAACAACTTTTTCTAATCCAATATTTAATGTTTGAAGCGTTTTATAATGGTTAGGACCAAAATAGAACTTCATATCAATTGTTTCAGAAGCAGTATGGTTATAAGGAAGAATCAAATTAGCTGTCATGAACTTAGGATACTTCTTCTGTTCATCCTTTTTGGTTTCAATTGCACCTTCAGTAAAGTTTTTGTTAGCAATTAAAGTTGAGTTGAAATATTGCTGTTTGAAAGAAACCCAGTTAATTGGGGTTTTTAAATCAACTTTTTCATCCTTAGTTTCTGAGATAAAATCAGCTTCATCATCAGGATATTTGTAATAAATGGTGCTGGTTCTTTCTTCTGCTTCCTGAGTTTTTTCCTGTAATAAAATATTTTGCTTCCAGGTTAAATCTAAAAAGCTGGTATTCTGAGCCACAACCGACTCCATACCATTCATTTTTATACTAAAATCAACATCAAAACCTTTTCCTAAAACATAATGATGTTCGATAAATTTACCCGGCTCCATTTCTAATTTATAAACAATACCCGTAGCTGAAGGCATTGCTTGATAAAATAATTCTGAAGAGTTAAATGCTTTTACATCAGATGTAGGGAATTCATATGAAAACTGACTCTTCTCTCCTTCCAATAAAACAAGCGGAGAACCATCTGATCTCTTGTAGTTTTTCAATTCAACTTTGTAAATTCTTCCACCTTTGTTAGAAAAAGTTAATCTAAGTTGTTCTGATTCTATTGTAGTAAATTCTTCTTTACCTTGGGAATTTGCTGCAAACTTTCCGAATTGATTATTCAAGGAAACAGAATCAGGTTTTGCTGCCAATTCAGCTTTTTTCTGTTCTACAACCTGAATGGCAGCCAGACTATCCATCTTTTTGCCTACCAATGCAATTGAATCTTTTGCTCTCAATTGAGCATCCAGCTCTGCTTGAGATGGCTGGTTTACATAGGCAAAGGTAATCATGATTACAAAAATCAAACCTAAGCCTATTATCGAATTTCTATCCATTTTTACTAATTAAACGCGGCGAAAATAGGGCTTTTACACAAGAGTGCATAAAAGAAAAGAAGCAATTTGTTTTAGCTTTCGACAAATCATCTAATAATCAAGTTTAATTCCTGTTTATCAGTAATCTAATAATCAATTCTTAAACAGATTAAAACTCAATTTTCTTTTTCAGAAAACCCAAAAAAATCTAAATATTTAAACTGAATTAACCTTGATTAAATGTAACAGCTGCTTTTACAAATTTGATAAATAAAGGATGCGGATTTAAAACCGTACTCCTGTATTCCGGATGAAACTGCACTGCCACAAAATATGGATGGTCTTTTACTTCCACAATTTCTGCCAATTTAGTATCAGGATTTATTCCTGTAACTGCCATTCCTAACGATTCAAAATCAGCTAAATACTTATTGTTGAATTCATAACGATGTCTGTGACGCTCAGTTACTTTTGTTTTCTCATAAGCTTTATATGCCTTTGAATCTTTTGAAACTTCGCATACGTAAGCACCTAAACGCATGGTTCCGCCTTTAGCAGTAATTTTTTTCTGATCAGGCATCATGTCAATTACAGCATGTTTCGTTTTTGGATTCATTTCTGTGCTGTGTGCATCTTTCCAACCAATTACATTTCTGGCAAATTCAATCACCGCCATTTGCATTCCCAAACAAATTCCAAAAAACGGAACTTTGTTTTCTCTAGCATATTTAATTGCAGTAATCTTTCCTTCAATACCTCTATCTCCAAATCCAGGAGCTACTAAAATTCCATCTAAATCTCCCAATTTTTGAGCAACATTATCTTCAGCAATTAATTCGCTGTGGATGTATTGCAAACGAACTCTTGCTTCATTAAATGCACCAGCATGAATAAATGCCTCAACTATTGATTTGTATGCATCAGGTAATTCAACATATTTACCAACCAATCCAATTCTTACCTCGTTTTTAGGATTTTTATGTCTTACCAAAAAATTCTTCCACGATTCTAAATCCGGTTCATTTTTAGTAGAAAGTTTCATTTTAGATAATACAATCTTGTCTAATTTCTCTTTCAACATCATTAAAGGCACATCGTAAATAGTTGGTACATCTAATGCTTCAATTACTGAATTGGTTTCAACATTACAGAACAAAGCAATCTTTTTACGCATGTCTTTATTGATAGCATGTTCGGTTCTGCACACCAAAATATCTGGCTGAACTCCGCTCTCCAACAATAATTTTACGCTATGTTGTGTAGGTTTTGTTTTTAATTCCTGACTAGAATTTAAATACGGAAGTAAAGTTAAATGAATAACCAATGCATCTTCCTCTTTTAATTCCCAAAGTAATTGACGAACAGATTCTACATAAGGCAAAGATTCTATATCACCAACTGTTCCACCAATTTCAGTAATCACAAATTCGTATTCACCCGTTTCGCCCAAAAGCTTAATTCTTCGTTTGATTTCATCTGTTATATGAGGAATTACCTGAACAGTTTTCCCTAAATAAGCACCCTGACGTTCCTGATTAATTACATGTTGGTAAATTTTACCTGTTGTAACGTTATTGGCTTGTGAAGTTGGCGTATTTAAAAAACGCTCATAGTGTCCCAAATCCAAATCGGTTTCAGCGCCATCTTCAGTTACATAACATTCTCCATGTTCATAAGGATTTAAAGTTCCCGGATCCACATTGATATATGGATCAAGTTTTTGAATAGTTACGGAATAACCCCTTGCTTGTAATAATTTAGCTAAGGAGGCTGCAATAATGCCTTTTCCTAATGAAGATGTTACCCCGCCGGTAACGAAAATATATTTTGCGCTCATAATGGTTCTTGTAGATACTCCTGAAAATGAACTAATAAGTTCAAAATCGCGGAGTTTGTGGAGAACAATTTGTTACCCTACGGGATACAAAAGTAAGCTAATTTTTTTTGGCTATCCTTAATCTTGCAAAGAGGTTTTCAATATTTTTTAAACAATCAATAGTAAACATAAATTAACCTATTGTAATGTATAGGGTTGTAATCCCATTACCTGCTCCGAAAAATTGCATATTTCAGAATAAACTTTTGCTACATTTTTCGACCTGATTGGATTTCCAATGATGTGATCGCCTGCATCATCAACATTTACTATTCGTTTTAATTCAGCTTTTGTAGCTAATTTCTCATGCATCCACTTGGTTTTATTGGCATCAACCATTTGGTCCTGGTGCTCCTCGTCTTTGTAATAATACAAGTTGATGCAAGGTTTATCAATCTTAGCAAAAGTTTCTTCTGTCATTTGTGTTTCCAATAAATTCTCCAACTCAACCACAGGTTCTAGTCTGTAACTCAAATACCAGTATTTGCCAAATTCTGCATCACTTTGGTAATTAAAAGAATCTCCACCTATCACCATTTTTGCAATTTGAATTCCCCAAGGATTGTTCAACATAAACGATAATGGGTCGTGTAATCGAATATTCGGCGACATATTGATTAATCCTTTTACTTCAGGATACCTGGCAGCCAACATTAATCCCAAAGTACATCCTGTTGATGTTCCCATGATGATAACTGAATCTCCTGTTTCTTTAGCAATAGCATAAGCTTCTAATGCTGATGCCCATAAATTTTCTGCAGTCAGATAATACATCGCATTCGATGTGTCAATTCCCTGAAATGCCAATCGGGATAAAACTAAATTACAATGGTACTTCTTAGCAAAATCAATATTGATTGGCTGACCTTCATAAGAACAAGCGCCAAATCCATGTAAATAAAGCACGCTGTATTTTGTTTTTGTTGGAGTGGAATCAGCCCAAATAATCCTGGCTTCATTACCGGGTTTTATTTTGTGTTGATTTTCCTTTTCTGATAGGTAATTGCTTAATTCAGATAGATTTGGTGTCATTTCAGGTAAATCTTCGCTGATAATTGGTACTGAAGGCTTTGGACCACAATAATAAATGGCGATTAGCACAAATAAGACAGCTAAGGATATATTGATTTTTCTATTCATGCGAATTTACTTTTCATCAATATAATGAAATTTCTTAAAATTCGAAATTTTTCATCTTTTTTCTTGATTTGATTTGTAGATGACTAGAAAAGTGTTGGAAGTGGCGCTAAATAAAAAATACAAATTTATAAAATTAAACTTCAGCCCTGAAGAACTTGAAGCTGCTAAAAGAGCTGAATTTGTTTGATTGTGAAAATTATTCAGGTGAAGGAATTGTAGGGAAGAATTTAATTTTAAAGGATTCTTGTTTTGGGGTTTAGTGTTTTAATAAACATTTTTATTGTGGTGTTTTTTCTATTAAAAGCTAAGGACTTAAAGGACAACCAGGACTAGTGGAATGTTTGAAAAATTAAAGTTTGAAATCTATTCTAGTAATGCATCCCACAAAAAAAGGGACCGAAGCCCCTTTTTGAAATTTATATATAATTTAAAATTCGTTTTATAAAACACATAGCTTGAAAACACTTTAGCCATTGGCTTTTTGCCTTTGGCAGAATTTTAGTTGAATGAAAAATCATTCTCCTAACTCAAATCCAAAAGCCTTCTATAAACCAATCGCTCTCCGCCAAAGCCGCGTCAAAAGCCAGAAGCTAGCGGCCAGTTGCCAGTAGCTTCTTCTAAAAACCAATCGCTCTCCGCCAATAGCCAACTGCCAAAAGCCAAAGTCTTAGATTTCCCTATTAACGTCCCAAGCTTCCATATAATCAGCAATCCTGCGTAAGAAACTTCCTCCCAATGAGCCATCAACAACTCTATGGTCATAACTTAAGGATAGGAACATCATATGTCTGATAGCAATTACATCACCCATTTCAGTTTCTAATACAGCAGGTTTTTTCTTGATTGTACCTGTTGCCATAATAGCTACTTGTGGTTGATTGATAATTGGTGTTCCCATTACGTTTCCAAATCCACCAACATTGGTAATGGTAAATGTACCACCGCTAATTTCATCAGGACTTAATTTATTGGCTCTTGATCTAGTTGCTAAATCATTTACCATTTTGGTTAATCCAACCAAATTCATCATATCGGCATTTTTAATTACCGGTACAATTAGGTTTCCACTAGGTAAAGCAGCCGCCATTCCTACATTAATATTTTTACGTTTGATGATATTGGTTCCATCAACCGAAACATTAATCATTGGATAATCTTTAATAGCTTTTACAACGCACTCAATAAACATTGGAGTGAAAGTAATTTTCTCTCCTTCACGTTTTTCATAAACGCCTTTTGCTTTGTTTCTCCACATTACCATATTGGTCACATCAGCTTCAACAAATGAAGTTACATGTGGACTTACATGTTTACTCATTACCATATGATCGGCAATTAGTTTACGCATGCGGTCCATTTCAATTACTTCATCACCACCACTTAAACTTACAGCTGGTTTTGCAGGAGCTGTGGAAGGTTTAGCAAAAGGTGCTTCTACTTTCGTAGTTTCAACCGGAACTGCAACTGGAGCAGGAGCTGATGAACGATTAGCAACATAATCAAGAATATCTCTTTTTGTTACTCTTCCTTCGCTACCTGTACCCGGAATATTTTCTAATTCTGCCATACTGATGTTTTCAGTTTTGGCGATATTTAATACCAATGGAGAATAAAATCTGCTTCCTGAACTTGCAACTGTTGCCGCTGCTGTTTCAACTTGTTTGGTAATTTGTTGAACAGGAGTTGCGATTGCAGCTGGAACAGCTTCAGCTTTTGGAGCTGGTGCAGATGCAGCAGAACCTTCCATTTCAATTATGGCTATAGGTGCATTCACTGCTACTACATCACCATCATTGAATAATTTTTTCTTTAAAATTCCTGCTTTAGGCGATGGAACTTCAGAATCAACTTTGTCGGTTGCGATTTCTAATACTGTTTCATCCACAGCTATTGCATCACCCTCATTCTTGGTCCAACGGATAATGGTGGCTTCGGCAATACTTTCGCCCATTTTGGGCATCACCAATTGAAATTCAGACATGTAATTTTAATTATTTTGAAGATGGTTACTTATTCTATTTCTTTTTTAGTTTAATCTATGTTTTACCAAAGCTTAAAGGTTCAATATAAAAAATAAAATAGAGTTTCCTTATGTGGCTGCAAATTTATCTGAAATTCCCGATTGAAAAAATTTTTCAGGATTTTATCTTATCAATCAAGCAATTAAATCTAAAACCAATGCCTATTTATTCGGATTTCTCCTATTTCCAGTCGAATTGCATTTCAACCAACCTTTTATACAATCCGGTTTCCGACTGTATTAAAGCATCGTGGGTGCCGGTTTCCTGAACAATTCCTTTGTCAATTACCACAATTTGATTTGCATTTCGTACTGTCGATAATCTATGTGCGATAACAAATGAGGTCCTGCCTTTCATTAATCTTTCTAAAGCTTCTTGCACCAATAATTCACTTTCACTATCCAAAGAACTGGTAGCTTCATCTAAAATTAAAATTGCCGGATTCTTTAATATGGCTCTGGCTATGGCTATTCTTTGTCGCTGACCACCAGACAATTTAACGCCTCTTTCACCTACAATGGTTTCATATCCTTCTGGAAATTTTTGAATAAACTCCTGTGCATTTGCTTTTTTAGCTGCTTCTTCAATTTGTTCATCCGTTGCATCCTGATTTCCATAAGCAATATTTTCTTTGATACTTCCTCCAAATAATAACACATCCTGAGGAACAAATGCCATTTGAGAGCGTAATTCAGTTAACTGAAAATCATTGCTATTTTTTCCATCAAACAAAATGCTTCCACTTTCCTGGTCATAAAATTTCAATAACAAAGAGGCAATCGTACTTTTTCCAGCGCCACTCGGACCTACCAATGCAATTTGTTCGCCTTCCTTAACTTTTAAATTGATGCCCTTTAATACTTGAATATCTTTTCTTGAAGGATAAGAGAATTTTACGTCTTTAAATTCAACCTCACCTTTAATAATATGTGCCGGTTTAATAATTCTGTCATCTAAAATTACAGGTTCGCCTTCTGTTCTCAATAATTCTCTTACTCTTTGTGTGGCTCCCAAAGTTTTTTGAAGGTTCGAAAACATATCCGCAAAACCGGCAAAAGTTCCTCCAACAAAAGCAGAGAAAATAACAAACATGGTTAATTCACCGGTACTTAGTTCTGAGGTTTGAATCATTTTTGCACCATACCACATCACAAATGAAATGGCTCCAAATACCGAGAATATCATAAAACTAACAAAAGCTCCCCTATATCGGGCATTGCCAATAGCAGTATCAACTACACTAAAAATACTTTTGGTATACCTTTTCATTTCATTTGATTCGGCAGTAAATGCTTTTACTACTGATATTCCTGAAAATGTTTCCTGAACAATATTTCCACTATCTGCTAATTGGTCTTGTGCTTTGCGTGCCATTTTTCTGATACGCATTCCAAATACCACTGCAACAATTGCTACCATTGGCACAACAGATAACATGACCAAGGCAAGTTCAGTTGAAATCCAAAAGATAAAAGACAAGCCAATAACAAGCGTAAAAATTCCTCTTAAAAACTCGGCTAATGTAAAAGATATGGCATCCTGAATTTGCGATAAATCATTACTGATTCTACTACTTAACTCCCCTACTCTTTGTTCAGAAAAAAACGACATCGGCTGAGAAATCAATTTGCCATAAAGATCTTTTCTCATATCAGCTAATGAGCGCTCTCCAACTTCTGTTAAGAGGTAAATGCGCATGAATGAAAAAACCATCTGAACAGTTAACTGCAAAAACAACAATAGAATAATGGTATTCAAACTCCATTGAACTGTTTTCAAATCAAAACCGCCAAATCCGTCGCTCATCTGACTTTGTGGCAAATCTACCTTTACTCCTGGAGCAGCTGCATCAATCATTTTCCCTAATAATAAAGGAAAAATCATTGTACTAAATGCCGATAAAGCGATGAAAACTAAACTGAGAAAAAACTTCGTTTTATAAGGTTTTAGATAGGTAAATAGTAAAAGTGTTTCTTTTAAACTCTCCTTTGATATTTTTACTTTTTCGAGCTCTTTATCTAATTTACCGTTGCTATTATAACTGCTTCTTTTTGCCATGATGTTTCTTAAACCCAAATATCAGTCCATA
>JBIPMI010000139.1:0-7957 GCA_044369215.1 Bacteroidia bacterium
ATTTCTAAGCCATTGATTCATTTTTTGTGCTAAAATCCTGCAATTTTCTGCAATGTATAGTGAAAAAACTGAATGCTTTGGCCAAATTAGAAATTTCTGCAAATATTTTAAAACCTAGTTTTAGGTCCCCGTGGTCTAGTAAATTTGATATTTCAAGATGTACTTTTTTATTGCTCTCTTTTATTAAAGAATGTAGCAAAACCGATTGTGATGTTGGTATTACTTGGTCGCCATTACCATGAATAATAGTAACAGGACAAGTTATTTTATGGGCATGAATTGATAAATCAAGACGATTTTTCCAATTGTTGAAATCGGGAATTTTTGTCCAAGCCCTCATAATAACTTCTTTTCTAAATGCTGTATTGCTTACCAATTTCTCATAAAACTCTACGGTTTGCGGATTTGAATTTGCTTTTATCTCGGGCAATAAATGTGTTAAACGTCTTAAACCATTGTCTTCTAAAGCGGTATACACTAATTTTTCCATTTCAGCATTTTCACCAATTTCATATTTCAGAAAATTTTTCATCAGAATATGCATACCATAATTATCTTGATTTTCTTCATTGGTTAATGCAAATTGAATGGTTGATTCAAAATCACTAAAACTTCCTAATAAACAAAGTGAAGAGACGGTATTACTTGGCATTTCGGCAATAGCTAAAGCGGCAATACCAGCAGTAAAGGAAGGAGCGAATATGGCAGGGCGAAATTTGTTTGGATTTAAAATTGGGTCATTTAAAATTCCTTCAATTACTTCTTTTACTTCATCAATACACTGAGGATGAATAATTAATGAGTCTATTGGATTTATCTTAGGAGTAATAACGCGGTAACCCATTTTTTTGAAAGCATTATTTACTATAGCGATTCGTGGGTCTTTATAACCACTCATAGAAAAGCCAGTGAAAGTAATGATTAAGCCTTTTTCTTTGCAATTTGGAGTATATAAAACAATAGGTGTTTTTCGATTTGTAAGAGATAAATCGGTTTCCACTCCAATTGTTGTATTTTTAAACAAAGAGGTATTAATAATAAATTGAAAGCCTTCTGAAAATAGTTTCATACTTTATTTAAAGGTATAATTCAGGTAATAAAATTCCGGCAAAATTAATCTCAATTTTGCTTATTGAAATTAAATAATCGTGTACAATTATATGTTTTGAGAGTTTAGTTTAATCCAGAAAACAGTGAAAATTAAAAAATTGGCAAAAAAAAAGAGAAAAAGCGTTTAACTTTTTCTCTTTTATAATGTAGCCCGTAGGGGAATCGAACCCCTCTTACCAGGATGAAAACCTGACGTCCTAACCGATAGACGAACGGGCCTCTTTTTGGGGAGCGCAAAAATACGTAAAGTTTTTATTTCGCAAAACTTTTTTCTAAAATCAAGTCTATATTTTTTTTATAGATTGATTTTCAGTTAAATATCTTGATTGATTTATCTGTTTTTTCTAACTATTCAAGGCGCTTTTTTTATTCATTTCAGGCTTGATTTATTTTTTTTGATTCCAATTTGAATTCTTCTAAGTTTTAATCAGGTTGATTTAAAAGTATCTGTTTATTTAATAATGTATTCAAACATAATCTGATTTATTACTCCTGATTTTTTGATTTGAAATCTCCACCAATTGCCGAATCCTTCGGCTTTACTTATATTTTACTTTCTTGAATTTAGATTTATTTTGATTGTCATTTCATCAGAATATTCTAGATTTGCCGGTGGAAGGTCGGTGTAATATTTGAAAAAATTAATACCAATTTTTAATCGGCTCAACCACACATCAAAACCAGGCTTTTTTACCCTCGTGGGATTTTTGGTAATTTATTACCGGAGACATTAGAAGGTTGCGATACCAGTGGAGGCTAAATCCTGTTAACACGGATTTTTATCAAAAGCCGATCTTCCATTTTTTTATCCAATATTTTCAGTCAAACTTTAATAAATTATAGTCTTAACTTTAATCGAGATAATCCTAATCTGATGCCGGTTTTAATGCGGTTTATGTGAAAATGATAATTTATTTAATTTTTGGGATTGGCATAGAATAATAACCTAATTATACAGTTGATAATTTGGGTCATTAGTTAGTTAGGGTAAATTAGTATTTTAACTCCTGGTGTTTGATAAAAAGTCTGATTTTTATCATGGGAAAAAAGGTGATTTGTAAAGAAATAAATTATCTTTGCGAAATTAATTAATTATCTCACTATGAAAATAGGTATCAATGGATTTGGCCGTATTGGCCGTTTGGTTTTCAGAGCTGCAATCAACAACCCACAAGTTGAAATCGTTGGAATTAACGACTTAATTGATGTTGATTACATGGCTTACATGTTGAAATACGATTCTACACATGGTATTTTTAAAGGTGATATCGCCATTGATGGTGGTCATTTGGTTGTTAATGGAAAAAAAATCAGAGTAACTGCTGAAAAGGATCCTGCAAACTTAAAATGGGATGAAGTTGGTGCTGAATACGTAGTTGAATCTACAGGTTTATTCTTAACTATTGATACTGCTGCTAAACATATTGCTGCAGGTGCAAAAAGAGTTATCATGAGCGCTCCTGCTAAAGATGATACTCCTACTTTTGTTATGGGCGTTAATCACCAAAAATATACTGCCGATATGACTATTGTTTCTAATGCTTCTTGCACTACAAACTGTTTAGCTCCTATTGCAAAAGTTTTAAATGATAATTTCGGAATTTTAGAAGGTTTAATGACTACAGTTCATGCGGTAACTGCTACTCAAAAAACTGTTGATGGTCCTTCTGCTAAAGATTGGAGAGGCGGACGTGGTGCTTACCAAAACATCATTCCTTCATCTACAGGTGCTGCTAAAGCTGTAGGTTTAGTTATTCCTGAATTAAAAGGAAAATTAACCGGAATGAGTTTCCGTGTTCCTACTCCAGACGTTTCAGTTGTTGATTTAACTTGTCGTTTAGAAAAAGGTGCTTCTTACGATACAATCAAAGCTGCTATGAAAAAAGCTTCTGAAAACGAAATGAAAGGTATTCTTGGTTATACCGAAGATGAAGTGGTTTCAAACGACTTCTTAGGTGATGCAAGAACTTCTATTTTTGATGCAAAAGCAGGTATTTCTTTGAACGATAACTTCGTGAAAGTTGTTAGCTGGTACGATAACGAGTGGGGTTATTCAAACAAAGTGGTAGATTTAATTTGCCATATGGATACTGTTAAATAGTTTCATCCTATAAAATAAAAAAAGCCCGTTTTCAGAAATGAATCCGGGCTTTTTTCATTCCCGTTTATTCCACCTATTTTCGCAAAGCATGTTTTTAAAGAGATACCTACGCCTTCGACATTTTAAAAAGTTAATCCGATTTTTTATTTCGGATACTTTTTTATTTGTTGGTCCCCATAAAATAAATCCCAAAACTTTGCTCCTGCTAAAAACTGAAGCAATTGGTGATTATGTTTTGTTTAGAAATTTCATTCAGCTTGTTAAAGAATCAGAAAAATTCAAAGACTATAAAATCACTTTGATTGGAAACGAATTGTGGAAGGATTTGGCTATACATGAAGATTCAATTTTTTGTGATGATTTTATCTGGATCAATAGAAAAAAGATAACAGAAGATTCATCATACAGAAAACTGGTTTTGAAGCATGTTTATCAATCAGGATTTGAGTATTGTATTCAATCTAATTTTTCAAGAGAATTTTTAATTGGCGATAGTATTATCAGGGCTTCGCATGCAAAACACAGAATTGGTTCAATGGGCGATGCGGCTAATGATTTAAGTGTCTTTAAATCTATTTCAGATTCATGGTACACAAAGTTATTGCATCAAAATTCCAATCCTATTTTTGAGTTTGATAAAAACAGAGTTTTCTTCGAAGAGTTACTTCAAACTACCATAAATTTTAACCTACCTTTTTTTAATAAACAAGATGAACAAAATCATCGAAACGGAATTGTAATTTTTCCCGGTGCAGGAGAGAAAATTAAACAATGGTCGACAAAAAAATTTGCCGATTTAATTCTCGAAATCCGCAAATCATTTGATGGAAAAATCAGTATTTGTGGTGCCCCCGGCGATTCAGTTTTGGCAGAAGAGATTATTCAATATTCCAACGATTTTACTTTATTGAATTTATGTGGTAAAACCAGTTTAATTGAACTGAGCGAAATACTCTCAAACTCGGAAATGCTTATTACAAATGATTCAGGTGCATTTCACATTGCAGCTGCACATCAAACACCTTCAATTTGTTTAATGATGGGCAGGCATTTTGGAAGATTTGCACCTTATCCAAAAGAGGCGAAATGGATTGAACTTGTGTTTCCTCATTCCTTTGAAAAGTACCTACATCAACCCGAAACAACAGCGGAATTAACAAAGTACACATCCCCATCAAACATCGATGAAATTAGCGTTGAACAAGTTTTTGAAATTTATATAAAACTTAAAACCATTTTTGCCTGATGCACTTTCTTCTCATCGATAATTATGATTCTTTTACTTTTATGTTGTCTGATTATATTCAGCAAACCGGAGTAAAATGTACAATCATCAGAAACGATGAGGAAAGGTTATTGCATCTAAATCCAACTGATTTTGATGCATTGGTTATATCACCAGGTCCCTCAGCACCAAAAGATGCTGGTTTTATGCTGGTGATATTAGAGCGGTTTTTACATCAAATACCTGTTTTAGGGATTTGTTTGGGACATCAGGCCATTGGCGAATTGTTTGGTGCACAACTTTTACATGCCAAATTACCCCGGCATGGAAAAGTTGATTTGATATCTCATATCAATGATTTTATGTTTTTTGGGGTTCCAAATCAGTTTCAGGCAACAAGATATCATTCATTGATTTTGCAAAATTTACCTGAGATTTTAACCATAACAGCCACATGTAATGATGAGATTATGGCACTCAAACACAGAGAATTGCCTATTTGGGGATTGCAGTTTCATCCCGAAAGTTGCGAAACAAAGGAGGGCTTAAAGATTTTGAACAATTTTACTTCATTGGTAAAAACGCTTGCTGCTAATAAAATTTAAGTATATTTGGCTTAGATTTTCTGATAATGGAATACCGGATACAAAAGGAAGATAAGTTCAATTATATTGATCAGGGTGAAGGTGAAGTATTACTATTGCTTCATGGATTGTTTGGTGCATTAAGTAATTGGCAGGATGTGCTGAATCATTTTAGCAAGAATTACCGCGTTGTTATTCCACTTATGCCCATTTTCGAAATGAATATTTTGAAATTAAGTGTAGAAGGATTGGCCAATTATATTGATGATTTTATTGAATACAAAGAATTCAAAACGGTTAATATTTTAGGCAATTCCCTTGGTGGGCACGTTGCATTGGTTTACGTAAAAAAACATCAGGAAAAAGTAAATTCATTATTGCTTACCGGAAGTTCAGGCTTGTATGAAAATGCCTTTGGTGCTTCCTATCCAAGAAAAGGTGACAAAGAATATCTACGTCAAAGAGTTAGTCTTACATTTTACGACCCAAAATCAACAACCGATGAATTGGTTGATGAAGTGTATGAAACAATTCAGGATAAGGGAAAATTATTGAGAATATTAACAATGGCTAAATCTGCTATTCGACACAATATGCGAAAAGATTTACCTGGGTTTATGATGCCTGTTTGTTTAATTTGGGGGAAACAAGATACTATAACACCGCCGGAAGTTTGTGACGAGTTTCATGAACTATTACCCAAATCGGAAAAACATTTTATTGACAAATGTGGCCACGCTCCAATGATGGAACAACCCTTGGAATTTAATAGAATTGCCGACCAGTTTTATCAAAAAATATTAAAAGCTTAGTGTTTGCATCACAATTGATATCACAGGAAATTTTTCCACTTAAAAGAGCAGATTCTCCGGAAACTGCTTTGATGTTCTTTGATGACTGGCAAATCAAATATTTACCTGTTGTTGAAAATGGAAGAGTGGTTGGCTGGCTTTCTCAAGAGGAAGCATCAAA
Source organism: Bacteroidia bacterium (assembly GCA_044369215.1). Taxonomy (GTDB): domain Bacteria; phylum Bacteroidota; class Bacteroidia; order UKL13-3; family UKL13-3; genus CAISCU01. The sequence continues at coordinate 5,993 of JBIPMI010000139.1, forward strand.
AACGCAATTAGATAAAATTGATAGTATTTTGTTTCCGCAAAATCCATTATTTGAAGTGAGTGAAAATACACATGTTTTTGATTTACTTCAAAAGTTCAATGGATTGGTTTCAGATACGATAGCCATTAATGATAATGATGGAAAATTTGTTGGTTTAATTTCTGCCAGAGAAATTGGCGCTGTCTGGCATCAAACTTCTGCTTTGATGCAACCCGGTTCTGTATTGGTATTAGAAGTTCCTGCCATCCAATATTCCTTGGCAGAACTTTCAAGAATTTCAGAAAGTAACCAAGTGAAAATTTTGCATGTTATGATTGAACCTGCAATTGAAGACCCCAATAGGTTGTTTGTTAGTTTGAAATTTAATCGTGATGATATTTCGTTTGTAATATCAAGTTATGAGCGTTTTGGTTACCCGGTTTTATACACCAATGCACAATTTGGCGATAATCAATCTATGCAAGACCGATATAAATGGTTGATGAAGTTTATTCAAAGTTAAATCATGAAATTAGCCATTTACGGAAAATATTTTAAAGAAGACAGATTTAAAGAGGTTCAGGAATTTTTTGATTACCTCGAGAAATCTAAAATCTACTATATCATTTATAGAAAGTTCTATGAGGATTGTTTAAGAAAAGGCTTAAATCTATCTCCAAAGCTCCTGAAATTCGACAATTTTGATGATTATTCAACTTATGATATTGACATCGTTATAAGTATTGGTGGTGATGGAACAATATTAAATACACTGGAATTTATTCGAGATAAAGAAACTCCTGTTATAGGCATAAATACAGGTAGATTGGGATTTTTGGCAGGTGTTTCAGTTGATCATTCTGTTCAAATGGTGAATGATTTGGAAAAAGGTCATTACTATATTGATTCCAGAACTGTGATGCAACTTGAAAGCGATAAGTTGATGTTTGGTGGGGTGAATTTTGCTTTGAATGATTTTGTTATTCATAAAAAAGATTCATCAAGTATGATTACTATTCATACTTATATCAATGGCGAATTTTTAAATTCTTATTGGAGTGATGGATTAATTATTTCTTCTCCAACCGGCTCTACAGGTTATAATTTAAGTTGTGGCGGTCCCATTTTGTATCCGTCATCTGCTAGTTTTGTAATAACTCCGATTGCTCCTCATAATTTAAATGTGCGACCAATTATTATTTCCGACCAAAACGTAATTTCATTTGAAATAGAAGGTAGAAGCACAAGCTTTTTAGCAACCCTTGATTCGAGGTCAGAATCTATTGATAATAGAACCCAATTAGCGATTAGAAAAGCGAATTTTGAATTTAAATTGCTTCGTTTAAATCAGGAAAATTATTTACAAACCCTGCGTGAAAAACTGATGTGGGGATTTGATAACAGAAATTTTAAAGTTTAAATGATTCCATCTGAATTCAAAAAACGATTGTCTTCCTTCAAATATGCGGGAAGAGGAATTCAGGAAATGTTCAGGAATCATGCAAATTTTAAACTTCAGCTCTTTTTTGCCTGTCTGGCTTTTATTTTTGGTTTGATTTTTAAAATAAGTCAGGTTGAATGGATTACTTTATTATTATGTATAGGGGGTGTGCTTTCATTAGAAACAATTAACTCATCTATAGAATATTTGGTTGATTTGGTTAGTCCGGATTTTCATCCAACCGCAGGAAAAATAAAAGATTTGGCAGCTGCAGCAGTTCTAATTTTTAGTTTTATTTCCTTAATAATTGGATTTGTAATTTTCATACCCTATTTTTTTTGAATACGCTTTTTAATAATATAGCGTTTCTTTAAGCATTATCTGCCTAAAAATCAGTTAATAATATAGTTTGTTTCAATGAATAATTTTATTGAAACTTTGTGGTTCAAGCTTTTTATATATTTTTGCTAATATGCGATTGAATATGCGTTCCATTTTTCTGTTATTTTCAGGCCTTTTCACAGGTTTGGCTTTTGGTCAGCAAG
>JBIPMI010000140.1:0-7887 GCA_044369215.1 Bacteroidia bacterium
TACGAAACCTTAGAGGCTATGTATGCAGATACCCACGACGAACGCTACAAGCTTTGTCCATTATTGAAAACTAAATATTTAAAAGGCGAAACTTTTTACTCGGTATAAAAACATTATGAAAAAACTATTCCTCATTCTATTAAGCAGCATAGCTTTGGGTGCTTTTGCACAAGATCATATTTGTGCTACATCAAAAATCAAAGCTTATTCATTAAAGAAAAAAGCTGTTGCAAGTTATCAAACAGTTAGATTAATGGAGTTTTATGATGTACATTATCACAAATTCAAATTAAACATAGAAAAAGATACCACCTATATTCAAGGTAGTGTTATTACAGGTGTAAGTTCTTTAAAAAATGGACTGGATACTTTTGCATTTGAATTACATAGTAACCTAATAATCGATTCAGTTGTTCTTACTAATGGAAAATCTATTTCTTTTTCAAGAGATAATCATGGCGTTTATTGTAAACTTGATAAATCTTACAACAAAGGAGAATGGATAGGAGTAGAAATTTTTTACCGTGGATTACCTCCATCTGATGCTAGTGCTGCAATAGGAAACGGATTTTCTAATGGACGTTCACAAACTTACGGAGCAAGAATTACATGGAGTTTAAGTCAACCCTATGCTGCCATGGAATGGTGGCCTTGTAAGCAAAGTTTAAATGATAAAATTGACTCCGTTGATATGAATATTACAACTTCAACGGTAAACAAAGTTGGAAGTAATGGCAAACTTGAACAAATTGTTTCTTTGGCTAATAACAAAAGTCGTTACGATTGGAAATCACGTTACCTAATTGATTATTATTTGATATCTGTAAGCGTTGGTGAATACATTGAAATAATAGATTATGCCAAGCCTAAAGGTTATACAGACAGTATTTTAATTCAACATTATTTATATAACGATAAAGCTTATACCAATAACAAAGCCAATATTGATGCAACCACCGGGATGCTTGAATACTTTAGTGATTTATTTGGATTGTATCCTTTTCACAAAGAAAAATATGGTCACTCAATGGCACCATTCTCAGGTGGAATGGAACACCAGACCATGACAACACAAGGGATATTTCCTTATACAATTGTGGCACATGAATTGGGTCATCAATGGTTTGGCGACCATGTTACATGTGGCTCATGGTCAGATTTATGGCTGAATGAGGGATTTGCAACCTATACGGAATTTCTTGCACTTGAAGGTTTAAAACCTGGTCAGGAAAAAGCCGAAATGATAGATGTACACAACAATGCAAAAAATGGTAGTGGATCAGTTTTTATTGTTGATACAGCTTCGGTACCAAGACTTTTTAGCAGCAGTTTAACTTACAACAAAGCGGGAGCAGTTATGCATATGCTTAGGTATGTAGTTGGAGATACTTCATTCTTTAAGGGATTAAGAGAATACTTGAAAATTTACGGCGGAGGAACAGCAAGAACTTCAGATTTTCAAAAGGTGATGGAACAAATATCCGGATTGAATTTAACTGCATTTTTTAATGAATGGATATATGGAACAGGTTATCCTTCTTATACCATTAATTGGAATTATACAGGAGGTTTTGTTCATTTATCGAGCTTTCAAAAAAATGCAAAAGAAACAGGAAACTTATTTAGCATTCCTCCATCATACCGATTCTATTATGTAAAGGGAGATTCAATGGATGTGAGATTAGATGGTAAAGCCATTCAAAATGAGTATCATAAAATTGCAGTAAGTGATAGTGTTAAAAAGATAGTTTTCGATCCTGAAAATTATATTCTTAATGATATCACATTAATTAAAAACAGTAATTTAACCGGAATAGAAAAACTCCAAACTGAAACAGATTTTGTTGTGTTCCCTAATCCTGCTAAAGATAAAATTACAGTAAGTTCAAGCAATGAAAAATTTGAATTGTTTCTATATGATTTAAATGGAAGAATGATTCAATGTTCAAAAGGATATGACTTTGAAAAGACTCTAATTTCAAATGAAAAACCAGGATTGTATTTATTGAAAATACATACTAAAAATGGAGATTGCTTTAAGAAAATTCAGATTGAAAATTAATCTATCTTAAAAGAGTAACATTCCCTTTAAGTGTAACATAATCTCCTTTTCTGCCATAAGCATTGGCAATAAAAACATAAACACCTGCCGGGGCTGGTTCATTTCCAAATGTACCGTCCCAGGCTTGGTTGAGGTTGTTGGTTTCGAAAACCAATGTCCCCCAACGGTCGTAAATACGTAGGTTGTATTGTTTGATAAAAACGCCTTTTAATAAAAATCCATCGTTGATTTTATCTGCATTTGCGGTAAAAGCATTGGGTGCAAACAAACGAGGTTTGGTAGCCATACAAGCAATATTCGACCAGCTTTCTACCCAATTACTATCCTTTTGATAAGCCACAACTCTGTAACAATAATCATCCTGCTTAAAGTTCAAATAAGCATGACTTGTTTCCAGCGAATCAGTTTCTTTTTTAGAAGCAATTAACTGCATTGTACCAATACTATCATTATAGAAAAATACATCATATCTTGATATACCGGAAGCCCAATCCTGATAAGCATTCCAGTAGATTTTAGGATCTTCAGTCAGTTTATCATTCTTTTCAATATCAACCAATAAAAGAATAGTTTTAGCTTCATTGGAAGGCAATCCAATACCACCACATTCATCTTCTAATTGAACATAATAAGAATAACTAAACGCATTTACATCCACATCTTTATCAATATAAAAACTATCTAAACTACTCAGTTCAATTCGTTTGTTTCTTCTGATTGGATCATTGGAATATCTATTAATAACATACTTAAAAGGATACTTATGTTTACGTTTAAACCATTGAAGCAAAACGCTTCCATTGTCTTCAACAGTTACCCTTAAAGTTCTTGTATTCGGTGTATTGGCATCAAATAAAGGAATGGCAGAAGCCGTATCACTCCATGAAGATTTCGAACTATTGATAGCTTTAATTTTATAAGTAAAAAGTTTATGGCAATAGGTTTGCGAATCAATAAAATTTAAAGTGGTATCATTAACTCTTCCAATTCTTTCAAACAAATTATTTGAAGTGTTCAACCTGAAAATCTCATAAGCCCAAATTGTATCCCAACCTAAATAAGGTAACCATTTTAGTGAAACAGCATTCGTTATACCTTCAGCCTTTAATTCCATGGTAGTATGTTTCTCCGATATTTCGGAAACATTCCTACAAGCATCAACAGTTTGCATTTTGTAGGAATAGGTATAAAATCGAGTATTCAGGTTAGAAAAAACGGGAATAGTATCTAAAATATCTGTTATGGTTCTGGTTTGATTTGGAATTTCTCCATTGAAATCGAATTGTATGAGGTAATGATCAAAATCGGCTTCAGGTGAACGATTAAAAGAAAAATCAACCTGTTCGTCATTCACAACACTTGCACGTAAAGGAGTTGGCTTTAAAGGTGCAATAGAATCTCTGAAAACCTGAATCGCAAATGAATCAATTAGTATTCCTTTACAATTATTGATATCAGTAACTTCAAACAATACAGGAATATCTCCTACCCTATTACAATTGTAATTGATAGGACCCTGAAATGAAAAGGTGTTTGTATCAATCTTCCATAAATAACTTGTTACCGCATTTACACTTGTCACATTCCCTTTGATTTCAACATCTGCACCCAAACAATTAATTTTTTTGCTCACTGAAAAACTTACCTGAGGATTGGGCAATACCATTATTGTATCAATGGGTGGCAGACCAATTTTACATCCAGCTGAATCAACCAAAGTTAAACTGGGAATAAACCTGCCATCTCTGGTATAAATATGGCTCGTATTTGCATTTGTATCCAAAATCCCATCACCAAAATCCCATTCAAATTTTACAACATTAGTCGAGTTTGATTTCATTTCAACCTTTAAAGGAGCACATCCAAAATCTGGTGTAATTGAATAATTTCCTTTGGGACCGCCAATCACCAGCATATCAGGAATAGATTGAGTTGCCTTACAACCCAAAGAATCGGTGACAGTTAATGAAACAGAATATGTACCTGCTAATAAATAAATTCTGGCTGGATTCTGTAAATCAGATTGACCACCATCACCAAAATTCCATTGCCAGGATAGAATCGGAGTTGAACCGGCAGTACTAAAATCTGTAAAAAATATTGGTGGGCCAGGACAATTAATTACCTTAGGATTCGCATCAAACAAAACCTTTGGAGGACCGGTAAGGACAGGAACATTTCTAGTGATACTATCTCTACAACCATTCACATCCGTCACTCGTAATAGTACCGGTAAAATTGTATCACCTGAATATTGCAGTGAAGCTGTTCTTGAAGTAAATGAGTTCCCCAATATTTTCCAATCAAAACTCAAAGCACCCAATCCCATTTGTGCATCGGGTTTTGGAGTGAAAATAAAAGTATCCTTTACACAATTTTTCTTTTGTAAAAATGAAAAATCAGGAAGTGGTTTTGATAAGAAAATTCTTTTTGAGTTAAAAAACCTGCATCCTTCAGAATCCTGAATTGTTAATCTTAAAAAGAAACCATCAGCTTGATTAGCAGGTGGAGTTTGATAAAGATACCTGGCAAAAACCGAATCGGGATGCGTGTATACAGTTGAATCACCGTTTCCCCATGTCCAGATTCGTTTTACAATTGGAAAATCAGATTGACTGGTATCTTGGGTAGTTAACAACAAAGGCAAACATGAAATATTCGGAGAAGAAGCAAACTCAACATTGGCATTGATTACCTGAATGGAATCGGTTTTAGTTAGTGAAAAAGAACATCCTTTATTATCTGTTAGCACCATGGTTACAGAATACTTTCCGGGATTTAACAACAGAGCAGAAACTGAATTCCCAACAAGCGTTTTGCCATCAATTATAAACTCGGTTTTCACGATATTGGTCATTGGACTCGTTGTATTTACCAAAGAAACCAATAGAGGAAAACAACCTTTTTTAGAAGATATGTTGAATTTAGGATTCATCCCTACTTCAACCCTAACAGGTAAAGTAAAAACTGAAGTACATGAAGTTAATGTGTCAAAAGCAAACAGCTTAACCATATAAGTTGCCGAAGAATCATAATCGTGGTTTGGTGAAAATTGGGTGGAAGAATCTCCATCACCAAAAACCCAAAGAAATTTGTTTCCACCAACACTTCGATTAATAAAACGCAACTGTGAATTTGAACAAGGAAGATAATTGAAACTATACCTCGCAATTGGACCAAGAATTCGGAAAACACTGTCTTTAAAAATACCGGAAGTACAGCCATTATGACTCATTAACAAACTCAGGCTTTGCCAGCCGGTATCATTAAAAAAAATGGTATTATTCAAAGCACTTCCTGTAAATGAAGAATCTTTAGATACCCAAGTATAACCAAAACCCGGAATCCTTAAATGATTTGGAATTTGCAAACTAACAGGCTGTTCACCATAACAAAAAACAATTTTTGGTACAGTAAAATCAGGGTTCAATACTAAACCAACTCTAATGGTATCAAACCTGGTTGAAACACATCCTTCGGCATTGGTTGCAGTAAGTGAAACATAATACACACCGGTATCGGTATAAGTGTAACTATGTGAAGCCAAATTACTGGTAACTCCCGGCTTGCCAAGGTTCCATAAAAAGTTATTAAACGGTGGCGAATTGGTGTCGTAAACACCAAAATTAACCAACAAAGGAGCACAGCCTTTTTTAGGACTTACCAATGGTAAAACAAAAGCCGGCTTGATTTTAATGTATAAAGGTTTAACCAAAGTATCGCGGCAACCATTCGCATGCGTAGTAATTAAACGTACAGTATACTCACCAAAATTGGTATAATTAACGATTGGGTCTTTAAGACTTGCAGTTTGTGCATTTCCAAAATTCCATAACCAGTCAACAGCATTTGAACTACTGTCTTTAAAACTAACAGAACTTGGTATCTTACAATAGTTTGTTTTGTCGGTAAAAAAATTAGATTTAGGGCCTGGAATTACATTAATAAATGAATTTCGAATGGTAGATGCAATGCAATTTCCAACCCTCACTCTTAGTTCAAGTGAATGATTACCTGCAGGCAAATTTGTTAACTGCACATTTTTAAAACTAGAAACCAACACACCATTGAGATACCATTCGAAAACAATTCCAAGAGTATCGAATGTAGTTGCATTTAATACCCTTACATTTCCGGGTGCACATAAATCAGGAGTTCCATCAATAACAAAATCAGGAACAACATCTATAAGCCTGATAAAATTTGGCTTTACTACATTTACCGTACATTGAGCCTGATTCACAAGCCTCAAACTTACAGGAAAAGTTCCTTTGGAATTATAGGTTGCTTGTGGATTTGCACTTGTTGATTGAGTAGTATTTCCAAAATTCCATAAGTATGAATAATTTCCAGTCGAAGGAGTAATGCTTGGAGTGAATGAAGGTTGAAATGGTAAACTGCATCCAAAGTTTGAACTTGCAACAAAATCAACTATAGGTTGAGTTTGAACATTGATATAATTGTTTTTGATTAAAGAATTTGAACAATTATTAGAATCAGTAACCAATAAACTTATAGAATAATTTCCAGGTAGATTAAATGTATTAGTTGGATGTCTTTGGTTTGAAACATTTCCATCTCCAAAATCCCAAGCCCAGGTTTTTAATCCTGTTAAAACAGCCGAACTTGAATCTCTGAATTGTACTGACAATGGAGAACAACCTGTTAATTTTAATGCTCCAAATTTTACAGAAGGCAGCGGATAAACATCAATATAATTATTTACTGTTTTTTGATTTGAACCTGCTGCATTTGTAACAGTTAATCGCACAGTATACTTACCCGGATTCACATAAGATGCAGAAGGGTTTATTAGTGTTGAAGTATTTCCATTCCCAAAATCCCACAAATATGTACTTGGATTACCGGTAGAAAGACTCGTGAATTGCACAGTTAGAGGTGCACAACCATTAACTTTATTGGCAACAAAATTTGCAACAGGTTGAGAAATAGATGTAAATGCCAAGCAAATCAGCAAAGACAAAAACACATATTTTACACTAATTCGCATACCTTGAGTAGATTCACAAAGTAAAGCAAATCAGTGGTTTTTCCTTTCTAGAATTGTTTTTTTAACAATTCATTAAACATCTTATTTTATCTCAATAAAAACCGGGCAATGGTCTGAATGAACTGCATCAGGTATTATTCCGGCTGATTTAAGTTTGTGCTTGATCGATTCATGGATCATACAATAGTCAATTCGCCAACCTTTATTTCTAGCTCTTGAACCAGCTCTATAGCTCCACCAGCTGTAATGGTGCGGGTCTTTGTTAAAATGTCTGAAACTATCTATATAACCTGAATCGGTGAATTTAGTCAGCCATTCTCTTTCTTCAGGTAAAAATCCACTTGAATTTTTATTGCTTACCGGGTCATGAATATCTATTGGATGATGAACAATATTATAATCTCCACAGATAATCAGGTTAGGAAATTTCCAGCTTAATTCACGAATATAGTTTTCAAAATAATCAAGCCACACCATTTTATAAGCTTGTCTTTCTTCACCACTTGAACCACTTGGTATATAAACGCTAATGACTGAAGTATCGCCGAAATCAGCTCTGATAATTCTTCCTTCTCTATCATATTCAGGATTACCAAAACCGTATTCTATATGGTCAGGTTTTATCTTACTAAAGATGGCAACACCACTATAACCCTTCTTTTCTGCACTGAACCAGTAACGGTGTTTATATCCAATCACATCAAAACTATATTCTTCTGCACTTATATTAGCAGCCTCGGCTTTGGTTTCCTGAAAACAAAAAACATCAGCAGAACTACTTTGCATAAAATTAACCAAACCTTTACTAATGGCT